>JAIFKL010000080.1 GCA_020049595.1 Desulfobacteraceae bacterium | reverse complement strand
TTGTGGGAATTAGTATCGGATTGTCTGGTAATGTCTTAGTTTTCAGCCACGAATGAACACGAATGGACACGAATTTTTATTATGCTATTTCATGATAATTTCTTTCAATTCATGCTGTTATATAGAATAACTTCGTGATTTTTTATTCGTGAAACAATTCGTGTCCATTCGTGGCAAAAAATAATAAGGCATTTTCAAATTGAGGGAAGGAGAAATATGGAACTGACAGACATTTTACCCCTTGATAAATGGGTGGAACTTGAAAAAGATATTGTCTCCAGATCGGGGCTTGACGCTTCGATTTTCAATATAAAGGGGATTCGGATAACGAATTTCAGGCAATGGGCAAACAAGCTGTGTCCTGAAATTAAGGCAACAGACAAAGGGCAGAGCTTTATCTGCGCGGTGGCGCACATGAATCTTGCAGCGCAGGCAATGAAAAGCAAAACGCCTGTTATCGAAGAATGCGATGCTGGATTAGTAAAACTTGTCGTTCCCGTTTTTGTGGGAGATGAATTTGTCGGCGCATTCGGCGCGTGCGGACATTTGCTCGATGAGGGCGAAGTGGACAGCTTTATGGTGAACAAGACGACCGAAATTGAGGAAGACAAAATTGAAACTTTGTCTCAAGGCATCAAGTCAATCAGCAGTGAAGAAGCCGAATCGCTTGCCGAATACATCAGCGGTAAAATTACCGAAATCGTGATGAATTACGAGAAGTCGGGAAAAAAATAAAACCCAAAAACCATCCCGATGATTCCGGTGGTTGACTTTTTGAATTTTTTTCTGTATTTAACAATTTAATTTTTAAATATCAACAAGGGAGGTAATTCATGGCAGGATTGAACAGGATCACGTTAATCGGGAATCTCGGCAGAGACCCGGAGGTGCGCTACACGCCTGACGGGCTGGCAGTTACCAATTTCAGCATAGCCGTAAGCGACAAATATAAAGGCGAAGAGCGGACAATGTGGTTTCGTATTATCGCTTTCGGCAAAACCGGAGAAATCGCAGGGGAATATCTTTCAAAGGGCAAGCAAGTCTATGTCGAGGGGAGGCTACAGACCAACGAGTGGACAGACCGTGAAGGTAAAAACAGATTTACGTTGGAAGTCGTTGCGTCTAACTTAGTTCTGTTGGGATCAAAAGGAGAATCTTACGATACATCCGGCGCTTCGGGCAGTTATGATACACCCCGGACCTCTCCTGCCCAAACACCTAAAGTTTCAGACGGCCCCGGCGATTCGGCACCGGTTAGTTCGGGCGCGGGTCCGGTCGAGGATGACATTCCTTTCTGATCAGGCAACATATTTGAACATTAGGCGATTTCCGGAAATAAATATCCTCGGATGTAAAACAGCTTTGCAAGCTGTTTCAAACAATTTACAAAATTGTTCTACATCCACGGCATGTAAATATCCTCGGATGTAAAACAGCTTTGCAAGCTGTTTCAAACAATTTACAAAATTGTTCTACATCCGTTTGGGATGTTTTTTTCTGGAAATCACCTTAGTTTGAGGATGAAAAGGTATCCCGCAAAATTTCGATTCAGACATTTTACCTTAAATTATCAGGATTTTGTATCGCCTCCTTCGATTTTTTGTTTTTCGTCCTCTTTTCTCTCGGCGTCTGTGGTGGCAGTTTTAAAATTTCTGATTGCCTTGCCCATTCCGGCTCCGATTTCGGGAAGTTTGCCTGCACCGAAAATAATCAGGATGATGACAAGGATAACAAGCAGTTCCGGCATTCCGATTCCAAACATATAGACCTCCTGTTCATTGGGATCAATCTGTAAAAAGTATTATATGACATATTTTTTATACATTTATCAAGAAAAACTTGAATATTATATTTAAGCATTTGGATATTCTTATATAAATGATAGAGCCGAGCATTTCTCTTTGTGAACTTTGTGTTCTTTGCGGTTTAAAAAAATTTACCGCAAAGGACACGAAGGACACAAAGGTTTCACAAAGTATGATGCAATATTTTTCAAATCTTTGTGGTAAAATAATTTGCAACTGCTTGACTCATAACTATATTAATTTTTATATCGAACTCACGCTAATCGAAAAATAAGGAGGTCGAATCATGACAAAAAATTTTCAGGCAAACGCTTTTCCGCTTCTGATCGGAAGCCTTCCGATAGGAGATCACGAAAAAGCTGCGGAACTTGTTTTTCAATACACTCCTGATATTCCGATATGGATTCAACTGCCGGTTTACAGAGAAGAAGGGATGATTTTCCAATTTCTGCCGGGGATGCCGGGGCTGACTGTCACCGAGGACAAGGCTTTCATCAATACTGCCGGTGAAAAATTTAATGATGAACTGCTTCAATTTTATGAAGATTATATGGCTGATACCGAAGGAAAATCAGACCCTCAGCATTCCAGATTTGCGCTGAAGCCGGACACTGCCAAAGGTTTTTTCACGTTGACGGAGCATCTGAAAAAAGCTTCAAAGCCGCCGCTGGCTGTGAAGGGACAGATTACAGGTCCTATCACTTTTTGCACCAGCGTTAAAAATCAGTCCGGCGTCGCCATTTTTTATGACAGCCAACTGCGGGACGCATCGGTGAAACTTTTGGCGCAGAAAGCAAGATGGCAGGTCAGACAGCTTTCGCAGTTCGGATGCCCGGTGATTATTTTCTTTGACGAACCCGGGCTTGCCGGATTCGGCTCATCCGAGTTTATCAGCATATCTCATGCAGAAGTTTCAGCCTGTTTTGAGGAAGTTATCGCCGCCGTACATGCAGAAGGCGCACTGGCGGGCATTCATGTCTGTGCAAACGCGGACTGGTCTCTGATTCTGGAATCCGCCGCGGATATTGTCAGCTTTGACGCGTATTCTTTTTTTGACAAATTTATGCTTTATCCCAAGGCGATCAAGAAATTTCTTGAATCCGGACGCATCATTGCATGGGGCATTGTTCCGACCTTACTGCCTGAAGATATTGAAAAAGAGACTTCGGATTCTTTGCTTGCCCAGTGGGAGGAAAAAGCGGCTCAGATTGAGTCGCTGGGAATTGACAAATCCGTGATTCTGAAACAATCCTTCATTACTCCGAGTTGCGGTATGGGATCATTAAAGCTTGAACATGCGCTGAAAACCTTGAGATTAACAAAAGAAGTGTCGGAACGGCTGAGAGTCTGAACCCTGATTTATGGGATTAAAGGATTTTCATGATTTGTGTTTCGCCTTTCCGGCATGACTCCTGAAATCCTATAATTTCGGAAGGTTTGACAAAAATCATGTTAATCCTTTAATCCTTTAATCAGGGTTCAGACCTTTACGCGGTCAGAAATACATGATTTTTGTCTCACCTTTCCGATATGACTCCGGAAATCCTACAATTTCGGAAGGTTTGACAAAAATCCTGTCAATCCTGTCAATCCTGTAAATCCTGTAAATCCTGTTTTATGCGACTTCCATTGCCCGGCGGTCTGCCATATCCACAAGTGTCCGCTCTCTGGCTTTGTCTATGCCGAGCTGTTTTCTTTTCTTGTCAATGTGAGCAATCATCATCCGAGCCATTTTATATGGATCAGGCGAAAATCCCCATTTTCCAAGCCCTTGAGATTCCAGCCCTTCAAACAGCAGTTTGTGGAACTTTGTATCTTGAATGACCGGGAAAGTCACGCCGAACACGGTAAAAACGCCCGAAGCAACAAAATAGTGTCCGATGCTGATAGCCTTTTCGCTCATCCATTCGGGCGCGGCACCGGCAACGGGCAGATCGGCAATGCTGTTTCCCAGCCCGCCCACTCTGACCATCTCCGAAGCAGCCACCAGAATCCGGCTGTTATCCACACAGGAACCCATGCCCAGCACCGGCGGCATTCCGACCGTCTCGCAGACTTCCCGCAGTCCGGGACCTGCCATGTGAGCGGCTTCGGGCGTCATCATGCCGGCTTTGGCAAGCGTGATCTGCGAGCATCCGGTCTGAAGCACCAGCACATCATTCTTGATGAGTTCCTTCACCAATTCCGTATGCACCCAGTCGTGTTTCACTCTCGGATTGGTACAGCCGACCACACCGGCAACGCCCCGAATCCTGCCGTTGATGATGTTGTCGTTCAGGGGCGTGTAAGAGCCTCTGAATGTGCCGCCGAGCATATAATTGATATACTCATGAGAAAACCCGTGAATGCCGATGTTTTTAATTTTCGGGATTTCCACGACTGCGGTCCGGTTCTTAAACCGCGTGATTGCCCGAATCACCATTTCATCCGTGCATTCGCCGGGCTTGTGTTCGTTAAATTCAACATGCGTCGCGCCTTCGATATGGCATCTCGGATTGGTGGTAAAAAGCGGCGTTCCGTAACAATCCGCAACTTTTACCAATCCCTGCTTGATGCACTGAACATCCACACACATGGCATCCACCGCGCCCGTCACCAGAATCGCCTCGGTTGACATGAAATTTCCGGCATGAGGTACGCCGTGACGGGACATCATTTCCGCACCGGAACAGCACATTCCGACAAGATTGATGCCTTTTGCGCCTGCGTCTTTCGCGGCTTTGATGAGCGTCGGCTCATTCACCGATACAATCATGGATTCAAACAGATTCGGTTCATGTCCGTGAATGATGATGTTTACATAATCTTCCTTGAGTACGCCCATGTTTACCTCAACGCTCACCGGCGTCGGCGTTCCGAAGAGAATATCCGAAATTTCAGTGGCAACCATAGAGCCGCCCCAGCCGTCTGCCAATGCGGTGCGGCTGCACTGCTTGGTGATATTCTCATAATGCTGATCCACGCCCATGTGGGTCCGGTGCATCAGTTCCATGATTTCCCGCATCGAGCCTCTGGGAACAATGCCGAGTTTCCGCCATGTTTCGAGCGTCTTTTCCGGCACGCGCTTGGCAAAAGGAATTTCGCCCTCCACCTGCGTGTAGGTGCGCTCTAATTCCTTGTAAAGATCGGTTGCAATGTCTTTGACGCTGCGCCCCTCCACCTTGATGCCGATGGAAACGGCAACCTCTTCCAACTTATGAGTATCCTTGATTTTGTAGTCTTGGATATGACCGTTCACCACTTCACGGAAAATATCAAGCATACTCATTCCGTGATCGGTATGGGCAGCAGAGCCTGAAGCCACCATGCGGGCGAAATTACGAGCCATGATCGTATCAATGGTCGCGCCGCAGACACCCACTTTTTCATACGGGTTTTTGGGATTCAGACGGCATGGACCCATGGCGCAATGCTTGCAGCACGCGGAATCTGCACCGATAGGGCAGGCTTTCATGCTCAACGCACGGTCAAAAGCAGTTTCAACGCCGTCTCTTCTGGCTTTTTCCAGCATTTGCGCTGTAGCCTCACAGATGGTAATGTCTTTCAGATTTACCGCTTTGGTTTCCTTCTTGGAGACCGCTTTTTCCACGACACTTTTTTTATCTTCCATTTTTTTTATTGCCTCCCTTCATGGACAGGTTTTTATTTTTAGAGCCTCATAAAAATCATTCTTAAATCTTTATTAAGAATAATTACTGATAAAGATAATTTTATATTTTATAATTGTCAAGGGAACACAAAAAAAAGTTTGATTTAGGTTCTGTTGACATTTGATGTAACTATCTGATTATATTGTCATATCAGAAATGGTAAAATCCATACAACCTATTGATTTCATTGAATGTGGCTCTGAAATGTCAACAGAACCTAATGCTTTAAAAATAAATAGCATCACGCACATAATCCGGCAGTTTGGATGGAGAATTTTTATATACAAATCAGACTTGAGGTCAGTTATAAGGATGGAAACTCATTTTCCGCTATCATAACTAAAGAATGGGAACAATTGACAGGAAATATCCGTGGACAGTTTTTGCGGACAGGGAAACAGGTATTATACCAATTCGCTTTCAAAGATCGGTCTTTTCAGATCGTAAAGCGCCCGGCTTAAAACAGATTCAAACCGCTTGAACCGCCTGAAAAGCGCCAGGGCTGAAAACAGACACGGAAAACACCGTTTTTGAAAGCGAATCCGTATCAGATACAATAGAACATTTCTCGTTGCGAAGCCTCGGCTTTATAACGAATTTGCAAGGGAAGCCCTGCTTCCCTTTTCCCTATCATCCTTCCCTTCTGACTGTCAGTTCCATAAATCCGTTTCATGCGGCGGGTGTTTCGCTGCCCATTCAATACGTCTGACAATCAGCATCAGTATCCAGCATACGGCGATGACGCCGATGTCAATAAATATCCATAGATTCGGCGGAATATAATACCTGCCGATTTGATAGGAAAAAAGCGGATAAAAAGGCGCGATGCCGCCCGCAATCGCATCGCAGATCAGATGCAGCGCGGCTGATGTCCAACACATTGAAGCGAAACGCAGCCAGCTTTCCCTGTGATAGCGATAAGATAAAAGAAATATCAGCAGCAGCAGCCCTGCCAGAAACCACACTGTATGGGTCCAGCTTGCCATGCGGGCTGCCAGACGGATATGCGGCGAAAGCAGGTCCGGCAAGCCGCCGCAGATGCCGATCATCGCCAAATCCCATTTTGAAAACAGTCTGTTCTTCCCTCGCAGCAGAGATGCGGCATTCATCGCTGTCGCTGCCAGCACCGGCAGAAAAATGTGTGTTCCGATAAGCATCCGAATCGCTCCCGTTCAGTCAGCCGATTTTATCACCGCGGTATTTAAAACTTTAGGAGTTACGGATTTGGAATTTCTGCATCGTAAAAATGAACCGCAAAGAGCGCGGAGTTCCCGCAAAGAGCGCAAAGGTTTAAAACATATCTTTGCGGAACTCTGCGGTTTTCTCTGCGGAACTCTGCGGTTAAAAATACTGTCGGACAATTTCCGCATCGTAAAAACGAACCGCAAAGAGCGCAAAGTTCCCCGCAGAGTTC
>JAIFKL010000341.1 GCA_020049595.1 Desulfobacteraceae bacterium | reverse complement strand
TACAGCAAATTTCAGCACAGTAAAACGGGTTTGAAACCCGTTCTACAGCAAATTTCAGCACAGTAAAACGGGTTTGAAACCCGTTCTACAGTAAAACGGCCCGGGTTAAAAACAGATAAACCCGTTCTGCACTCACCGCTGAGATTTCACCGCTAAAATTTCGCTTCGCTCATTTCAGCACTCCGGAGCACTCCGGAATGCTGTTAAACCGTTAATTTTAACCCCTCGTATGCAAGGCAGATTTCAAGATTTCTGTCAGGCGCATAAATCTCCAGATATTCGCTTGCATCTTTAAACATCTTGTATAGTTTCTGATCGTTATAAGCCGGATCATGATGGATCAAAACCAACTTTTTCACCTCGGCTTCAATCGCCATATCAATGCCGCAAAGGACATTGCTGTGGCCCCAGTCTTCTTTTTCAATATTTTCCAGCAAGGTAAACTGAGCGTCAAATACCAGCAAATCAGCGTGCCGAAAAAAACGGATGAAGGGCATAAGTGATTGATTTGAAAGGTCTTTGTATTCGGAATCTGTCGCATAGATAAGGCGTTTATTTTTATGTGTGATCCGATAGGAATAGCTGCCCCCGGGATGATTCAGCGGAAGCGTTTCAACCTGAACCTCTCCGATCTGAAAAACGGAGTTTTCTTTCAACTGAACAAAATGAAAGGCTGCCGGCAGCGGCACAGGAAAATATTCAAATTTCTGCTGATTCCTGATGCGGTCTTCCAGATTGGGAAAAGGACCGTACAGAGTTACTCTGTTTTTGGGATTAAAGCCCGGCACAAAAAAAGGAATCCCGCTGATGTGATCCCAATGCGTATGCGTCAGCAGAATATGGGCTTCAACGGGATTGCCGCCATAGTCCCGGCGCATCATATCCCAGGCTGTATTTCCGCCGACAGTTTCCCGAACATAACAGGGCAGGCTTTTTATAAATGCCGGTATTTCGGTCTCGGCTTTCAGACCGGCTTTTACAGCCAACTGCAATGCTGTTTCTATTTTTACTGCAAGTTCGGCATTTGTCATCGGAGATGCAATGGAACCCCGTACACCCCAAAAACGAACTTTCATTTTCTTTATTAACCTTTTCGGATCACGAAAACACGATTTTTCTATTTTTTACCAAAAACGAGTTTTCCGCCCAGATGCCCCGCGATGCCCGCAGCACCGAGCATGACAAAATGAATCATCAGATAAAGCCCCCGCGCCGAAGATGCGGCAACTTCGGGATTGATGATCCGCCAGAAAACCAGTATCAATGCCAGACAAAAGACTACTGCCCCGCAGATCATCTTTGTAAAGAATACGTTGGTCATATTTCCGCCGTAGCGTCTTTTCCAGTCATTATAGCCGGAAAAAAGCACCATCGGCATTGCAAGCAGAACATAGATCAGGCTGTAGAAAGCCGCGATGTCCATATCGGCTGCCCCGAATATCACCGCCAGCATGGCAAAAAAGACCGACAGCGGCAGAACGCCGTTAGGGATGTGAACAGAAATCGGATGAAGATGATGCTCTGTCATCAGCGCTGTGACCGTATCATAAATACGCAGAAATTTCTCATGCCTGCTTTCTTCAGAACCGGCTTTTGTATCAGGTTCAGGTTCTGCCTGAACCTTTTCTTCCAAAGCGATTTCAATGAATTTGCTCCGGTCCGCGCCGCAAATGGGACATTTTTCCGGCGGCTCGTCGCCTTCGTGGACATAACCGCATATCGTACATTGCCATTTTTTCATAAAAATTCCTCCTTGATTTCAGCATATTTCATATTTTCTGTGAAGAATGCCCGCCCTGCACAGAAAGGGCAACCACGGGGGGTTGCCCCTACATATCTGAAATATATAAAACAGCGTGTTGCGTAGGGGTAAGCCCCCGTGCTTACCCTTCAATGCCATGCAAAAGAAATCCCCCCTTAAAAAAGCAGAACTGTCACTCGCTCTCCCTTGAGGCAGGGCTGTTAATTTCTCCTCTTTTTCCGCAGCCGGCCGCCGCGCGGACATCATCCCTCTCCCCTCCGGGGAGAGGGCAGGGTGAGGTGAAAAGCAGGGAACAGCCGCCGCGCCCCTCACCCCGGCCCTCTCCCCGGAGGGGAGAGGGAGAATTTAACAGCCCTGCTCTTATTCCCTGATAACAGAAACATCTCTCCTTGCCGAGGACAGCGTAACCGTAAAACCTGCAATGACATCTAACAGCGACATCAGCGTGAGTACAAGAAATACCGATGTTCCCGCATTTTTAACCGTGATAAATTCAGCCAGAAACGCGACAAAAACAAGCAGCGAAAGCGCATGGTCAATCACAGAAAAAGCTGATGTTCTGGTGGATTTGAGAATCTCTATGTACAAAGATATGACGCCGATAATTACAAGGACATCTTTCATGCCGATAGTTAGAATTGCGCCTGAAATCAATGCTTTTTCAAAAAACTTGACATTTAGCACGGTCTCTATCTCAGTGCCTGAAAATGCAAGCGCGTTATAGACAATCAGCACATAGAGAAAAAAAGGTATATGTCTGAATATTTTCATGATGATGAGTTTTTGCTCCTTCGGAAATGTTATTCCAAACACAGCGGGGAATGACATAAAAGTATAACGGGTTTCATCTGTTTTAAGCCGGGCGTTTTACTGTGGCGGAGTGCTGAAATGAGCGCAACGACCTAATTTTATACCGAATTTTATAAAAGGGGTTAGCTGTAGAACGGGTTTGAAACCCGTTTTACTGTGCTAAACCATTTTATATCTGTTTTAAGCCTGGGCAGGCATTTCAGCACTCCGGAATGCAGATTGCTCTTTCTGCAACTAACTGCCCCAAAATGATTTTATTGCTGAAAAATGTCTTATCCCTGCGGCAAAAAATACCCGCGTTACCGCAGTCCGTTTTCATTCATATCTTTCTGATATTTTTTATCCAAAATACCGATATGATTCTTCAGCCAGTCTGTAAGAAATTTTGACATGCCGGAACTGAGAAAAGCTGCCATGCCTTTGTCTGCCTGCGCTTTGTAGTCCTCGATGGAAGCGATGAATTTCTGATGCGCCCGTTTCTGCTCGGAAATTCCCCCATACTTGATTTTTTCCATCAGCTTTTCTTCTTCTCCGAAGTGATATTTTGTGTAATCAAGAAGTTCCCGGATAATACCTGATACCACCGTCATTGCTTTTCCTTCCATCATCGCGTCGTGCAGTTTGTTCAGCAGATCGAAAAGCTTCTGATGGTGCCTGTCCATCGTGGTGACGCCGACGCTGTAATCTTTTGTCCATTGGAATAAGGGCATTTTTCTACCTCCTTAAATGAAGCAATACTTTAACTATTCATATAAAATACTATTCATCGGGAAATTTGTCAACCGGGAAGTGAGAAAGGGCGTTTTTGCGCCTGTTTCTCACTTGTCATTTTCACAGGAATTTGTCCATCCTCCTTGTTTTTCTTTCTGCATTTCCATTTTGAAATGCGCTTCTTTGACTTTTCTCAACTGTTTAAAAAATTTATAAATACCGGTGCTGCCGCCTGCCACAAAAAAACCGGTGAGAAGCATTGATAAGAGCGTGGGCTGTTCCGGTCTTTCAAGCAGATTGGCGATCATATCAAGCTTGAATCTGTAAATAATGGACACAGAGACGCATATTGATATAAGCGGCTTTATGTCGAAAAAACCTCCGCCGAGCTGCTCATCTATCCGTTTTTCAAGATAATCCTTCCAAATTTTCGAGTCAAATACCTGATACAGAGACCTTTCGATAATCAACGACAGAACTGCGAATTGCAGCATTATCTCAATAAAAGTTTCGATTTTGGCCATTGAAATATCCTTCTGAAATGTGTTGTTTTTTTTCAGCCACGAATGGACACAAATTTTCCACGAATGAAATACCTCACCCCCACCTCACCCCCTGCCCCCTCTCCGAAGGAGAGGGGGCAGGGGGTGAGGTCTCTGCGGCAGCGAAAAAATTCGTGTCCATTCGTGGCAAAAAAAACAGAGAATTTAAAGTCTTTTCAGCACAGCCGAGTTTTTCAGCACCGTATCCACTTCTCGGCGGAACGCGGAATGCCGCTTGTATTTCTCGTCTTTATACATTGCCAGCAGCGATTTTGCAGCAGCAGCCTGCCGGCTTATCAGCAGATATTCCATCAAAGCCCCCAATATTTCAGCAGCACGAGGATACGCGCCCCGATGCTTTTCAGACACAATCGCATCAATTCTGCTTTCGCCGATTTTCTTTGCCATCTCAAACCATTTCTGTTTTTCCGAATCTGCCAGAGAAATTCCTCTGAGTCCTTGCAGCATTTCCTGAAAGATGAGCTGATCGTGGCTTTTTTCTTCCTGTTCCCAAGCCGGTCTTTCGGAATGCGATGAATAGCCGACATATTCATATCCGGCACTGTTGTAGCGTCTGAACAGCGTCTGCACGGCCACGGCTCCGGGATCCGCCTGTGTCAGAGCGGTCAATATTCCGCCGAAAACCAGCCCGATGCCGCTTCTGTCATAGGACCATCCGAGGGGCTTGTTTTTATCCGCTATTTGAAATGCCTCCTCAAGACGCCCCAGCATGAGCAGAATTTTTACCCTCAGCTTGCCAACATCGCTGTTTTTGCTCTCCAACAGATGCAGCGCGTTTTCCAATTCCTCCTGTTTTACCTTCCGGTCTTTTGCCTGCTCAATCAGCATTGCCAATGCCGCCTCATTCGGCATGGAACGAAACTGCTCCCGAATACCTTTCAATATCAGCGTGTTATTTCCAAGTTCTTTTCCGGCAGCACTCAGCATTTCAGCAGCCTGCGCGCGCAGAGCGCCCTCCGGAATGTTTTCCAACTCGGCTTGGGCAATGATCGCCGCGTCTTCCCATTTCCCTTGGGAAATGAGTTTGTCTAACCAGAAAACATAACCCACAGGAATCCGGCGTTTTTTCGCTTCCACCGCGACGCCTTCCATGCCTTCATTCAGCAAAATTGCTTCCAAAAACAGGGTGTAAGCCCGATTCCCCTTTCCTGACTGCAACGCCTCTTTCCAGTCTTTCAGGAAATGCTTAACATCCGGCAATTCTCCGGGAGCAGCGTCAGAAACATCCTGCAACATCGGATAGTTTTCCTCCGAAGGCGCATAGCGTTTTTCAAACATCAGCGCGTCAGTTTCCATTGCCTGAAGCATTGCTGAAAGTCTTTGTTCCGGCGCAGATGTCTCATAAACACAGCGGCAATATCTGGCACGGGTCTCGGGCCAGTTCAGCGTCAGATCGCTATGGGAGATTTCATAGGCAAATTCCTCGTCAGTCTGATCCCCGCTAAACAGCGATAAAAGCGATTGATATGCTTTTCGGGCAGTTTTCAGATCACCGGATAGAAAAAGATGATCGCTTTCCAGAAACAAAGCCTGCAATGCTTTTTTCTGTTCTTCCGAAAGCGACCCCGGATATTCCTCGTCATATCCCTCATCATCTTCATATTCGTCATAATATGAGCCGTCTTCAATTGCCTGCTGCCGTTCCAGAATCTCCGATTTGAGGAAATTGATTTTTGAAATAAGCGCATTATCAGCTTCATCATGGGCAGGTATCATATACTTTGAATCTGAACGCAGCTTTTCCAGAAAATCGCTTCTGTTATCAGGCAACACTTCCTGCGCTATTTTGCAGACAATATCTTGCAGTTCCGATGCCGACAGTTTTTGACAATGATCTTTTACTGCTTCCAAATAGGGTTTTAACGGCGGAATTGTTTTTTTGCTCATCGTTGAAATCCTTGTATTTTCATCAGACGCTATCTCTCCGTAAAACCGCTTTTCAAGCGGTTTGAGCGGTTTGAGTCTGTTTTCAGCCCGGGCGCTTTACGATCAAAAGACCGATCTTTGAAAGCGAATTGGTATAAGACCGCAAAGCATAAAGAGAGGTTCTGATGTTTATTTCCGATAAGGTCTGTTATCTGATCTGTGTTTTTTACAGAAAAAATTTTTCAACATCTTTTTCATGTTGTGATACGATACCACAATGTTTTAAAAAATTCAACCGCTTCAGGATCGGCGATATCGGGATTCCAAACATGTTTTCCCAGACCTGCCTGAGCCAGAACATATTTCCCCACGGCAAACTGTCCCACGGCAACATATCCCGTCACAAACTGCCCGATGCCGAAAACCGCAGCAAATGCCAATTGTCCCACAGCAAACAGACCCGTACACGCCTGCCCCAGCCCGAATAAAATCCCCACCGCTAATTGTCCCAAGGCAATCAGTCCGAATGAGGCATGACCGATGGCAATGACACCCGCAGCCAGCCTTCCCACAGCGATGATGCCTTTTGCTGTTTTCCGTGCGCCGGTTTCAGGACAAATCCCCCGTGTGTAATGGAGCAGCGGAAATCCGAACACTGTGCCGTGAGAGGTAAATTCGGCAAAATAAGACCCGCTCGGAGAAAGATGTCTGCGCCATGTTCCCAAGCGTGTTTTTTCAAGTTTGTAATCCGGTTTTTCTAATAACAGATTTCTCATGTATAGTTTCTTTATCCTTATGAGTTAAGCAGTTGAGACCTCACCCCCCGGCCCCCTCTCCGAAGGAGAGGGGGAGATGACTCCATATACATCAAGCGAATGATTGTAGGTTGGGGTGAGCCTGCGAACCCCAACATTCCGATTAAATATTCAAAATTACAGCAGTTGATCTTGTCGAAACACGGAACACCGTTTATGTTTGGGTTCGTGCCTCACCCGTTGGGGTTCGTGCCTCACCCGTTGGGGTTCGTGCCTCACCCCAACCTACATGTTTGCAGGGGTACGCCGGCGGCGTACCCCTACTTTTCACCGGTTTCTTTGTGCAGTGTTTTGCGAAGCTTGATCGGCTCCGCATATTTTGCCCGTGCTTTTATGTTCAGTATTTCGACACCCACCGAAAACGACATTGCAAAATAGATATAGCCTTTGGGAATATGAAGATCAAAGCCTTCGCCCAGCAATGCCATGCCCACAAGAATAAGGAAACTCAGCGCGAGCATTTTGATGGTGGGATGTGAGTCAACAAAGTCGCCGATGGACTGGGCTGCAAACATCATAATAAACACGGAAATGATGATGGCGATAATCATCACGCTCACATGCTGCGCCAATCCTACGGCTGTGATGACCGAATCCAGCGAAAAGACAATATCAATGACAGCGATCTGAATCAGTGTCCCGATAAAACTTGCCGCAGCCGCTGCTTTATGCGCCTCTCCGTGTCCTTCCAAGCTGTTGTGGATTTCGTGCGTGCTTTTGCCCAGCAGAAACAATCCGCCGGCAATCATAATTATATCACGTCCTGATATTTCCTGCTTCATAACGGTAAACAGCGAAGCGGTCAGTCCCATCACCCATGATAAAGACAGCAGCAGGGCGATCCGCGTAAACATCGCCAGACCAAGCCCCAGTGTCCTTGCCCGGTTGCGTTCTTGCGCGGGCAGTCTGCCCACAAGAATGGAAATAAAGATGATGTTGTCTATTCCCAGAACAATTTCCAAAGCGGTCAGCGTTGCCAGCGCAAGCCATGCCTGCGGGTCTGCTATCCATTCCATGCAAAAGTCTCCTTAACTTATTAAAGTTTCTCGCAAAGGCGCAAAGGGCGCAAAGAAAATAAGAGCGCAGAGAGAAAAAATACAAAAAAATCAGCTTTGCCTCTTTGCGTTCTCTGCGTGCTTTGCGAGAAACCTTAAAATCTCTCGCAAAGGCGCAGAGACCGCAAAGGAAATAAGAGCGCAGAGAGAAAAAATACAAAAAAATCAGCTTTGCCTCTTTGCGTTCTCTGCGTGCTTTGCGAGAAACCT
>JAIFKL010000059.1 GCA_020049595.1 Desulfobacteraceae bacterium | reverse complement strand
ACAGGTCGCTTACGCTCCCTGCTCAGAGCCGGGAGCGTGAGCGACCGAATTTTCACAGAGTTTTGAAAGCGAATTCGTATGAATCATCTTCGCCAAGCCTTCCAGCGCGAGATAATAGCCCTGCACGCCGAAGCCGGAAATCTGCGCCGTGGCAATATCGGCAATCAGCGACTTGTGGCGGAAAGGCTCTCTTTTATAGATATTGGAGAGATGAATTTCAATGACCGGTGCATCGAGAAGCAGCACCGCGTCACGAATGGCAACGCTCGTGTGTGTATAAGCCGCAGGGTTAATGATCAGCCCCGCGCACATTCCCATTGCCTCCTGAATCTTTTCGACAATCGCGCCTTCATGATTTGACTGAAATGTCTCAACGTGAAGCCCCAGTTTCTCGCCGATGGCTTTCAGATTGGCGTTAATCTCATCAAGCGTGGTGCTGCCGTATATCTCCGGCTCTCTTTTTCCCAGCATGTTCAAGTTCGGACCGTGAACCGCCAAAATTCTACAAAGATTTCCCATCTCCGACCCTTTTGTATTTTCGTTATGTCAGCATCTCTGTGGTTAAAAAATTTCTCGCAAAGGACGCAAAGAGCGCAAAGAAAAAGAGAGAGAATATTCTCCTACAAATGCAAAGCATCTGAGACGCTCTCCAATTCTCAATTCTCAATTTTCAATTCTCAATTCTCAATTTCTCACTTCCCCATGAGTTTTCGGAACGTGCTTATCGTCTTTTTGTAATCGCCGCTTCCGAAAATCGCCGAGCCTGCCACAAACACATCCGCGCCCGCAAGCGAGACTTCCTGTATGGTTTTCTCATTCACGCCGCCGTCCACCTGAATCAGCGCGGAAAGCCCTCTTTCCCGGATAATCCGGCGCAGGGTTTTGATTTTGTCAAGGCTGTTTTCGATAAAGGACTGTCCGCCGAATCCCG
The DNA here is from genome assembly GCA_020049595.1 of Desulfobacteraceae bacterium. Classification (GTDB taxonomy): domain Bacteria; phylum Desulfobacterota; class Desulfobacteria; order Desulfobacterales; family JAIFKL01; genus JAIFKL01. Next base: position 8,221 of record JAIFKL010000059.1, on the reverse strand, counting down.
GATTTACGCTCATAATCAGAATAAAATCAACATATTCCAGAATCCATTCCAGCGCGGAAAGCGGCGTTGAGGGATTCAGCACCACCCCGGGACGCGCGCCGGCTTCTTTTATCATCTGAACGGTTCTGTTCAGATGCAGGCAGGCTTCTACCTGCACGGAAATCAGATTTGCGCCGGCTTTTGCAAAATCCGCAATGTAGCGATCCGGGTTTTCGATCATCAGATGAACATCGAGCGGAAGCGATGTGGAGCGTTTTGCCGCTTCAACCACGATGGGGCCCATGGTGATGTTCGGGACAAAATGTCCGTCCATGACATCAATGTGAATCCAGTCCGCGCCTGCCGCCTCCACGGCTTTGATTTCCTCTCCGAGTTTTGAAAAATCCGCCGACAATATGGACGGGGCGATGAGTTTTGCCATTAATTAATGTCTCCTTTTGCAATATTGTTTCTCGCAAAGCACGCAAAGAACGCAAAGACGCAAAGAAAAACTTTTTTATAAAAAATATGAGTTACGCAGTTGAATACTGCTTTTTTTTAACCGCAAAGTTGCGCAAAGTAAACCGCAAAGTTGCGCAAAGATATATTTTAAAACTTTGCGCCCTTTGCGTGCTTTGCGAGAACCTTTTATTTAAAAAGCTGAAATCCGCTTTGCCGGTTTTTTATCATCAGCTTTTTTGTTCCGTAAATAATATCTTCAATCCCGCAATGTTCAATCAGATTCTCATCTTCATAAACAAAAATATCTATATTATCATTTTTCGGGATCAAAAGCCAGATTTCTTTGTCCGGTTTTATAAAATCATTGAAAAGTTCCTGAGAAAATCCGAAAGTCTTTATTTCCACCCGGACCCGACGGTTCAGAAAGCCGGATTCGGTTCTGTAACGGAAAAGCGCATCGCCTTTTTCGCCGTGCAAATCCTCTTTGCTGCCGGGCCTGCGGTTGATGAGCAGATTCACCCGCGTCCCCTCCGTCACGCGCTGCCCGAACAGCGGCTCCTGTTCAAGAATCACATTTCTGGGTTTGCTCACATAGAACACGGATTGAATTTCTCCCTGCACGAGATTCATATTTTCAAGCAAAAACATCGCCTCATCAAGAGAAAGTCCTTCAAGATCGGGCATTTTATAGGCTCTGGGACGGGGACCAGCGCTCACCAGCAGATTTACGCATTCCCCGCGCCTGACAATCAGCCCCGGGGAAGGCGACTGGGCGATCACCGCATCTTTCTGTATTTCCGAATCATAAGCGAGCGATTCCCGCGCATGGCACAAGCTGTTTTCTTCCAGAAAGATACGCGCCTCATACAAAGGAATGCCCCGCAGGTCCGGCATCAGAACAATCGCCGAGCCTTTTGAAACGGTGATTCTGACATTCCGATCTTTTTTCACTTTTTTACCGGGTTCCGGGTGCTGATAAACAACGTGATCTTTCGGAATATCCGAATGGTGTTCCGAGCCGCTGACCTTGACATTCAGTTCTGCTTCTGTGAGAATTTCAAGAACGGAAATCAGGTCTTTTCCGATAAGATCAGGAACAATAACAGTATCTTCATTTTTTATAATCAGCGTAAGGCTCAGATGCGCGCTGATGCCGGCAATGAGCATAAAAAGAAAAAAAAGCAGAAGTATTTTTAATATTCGTCTCATCACTCGATGCGCTTGAAACGAACCGAAAAAAAGGCGTCCATCCTGAAAACCGTAGGGGCAGCCCCCTGTGGCTGCCCTCCTTCCGGCACCCCCTGTTCCTCCAGTTCAAACTCCGGATGCTGATTCAGAAACGCCGTCACCACCGCTTCATTTTCCTCCGGTTCCCGGCTGCATACCGCATACACCAGAACACCCGAAGGCTTGACGAATCCCGCAAGATGATCTGAAAATCGGATTTGCCTTTCTTTGAAACGCTCCAAATCTTTTTCCGAAGAAGACCATTTCGCATCAGGATTCCGGCGCAAAACCCCCAATCCGGAACAGGGCGCATCCACAAGAACGCGGTCAAAGAATTGAGAATTGAGAATTGAGAATTGAGAATTGGCATCAAGATCGTGTTCGACTGCTGTGACAATGGAAACGCCGAGCCGCTCCATTTCGGATTTCAGGCGGTCAAGTTTTTTGGCGTCTTTGTCCGCCGCCACAATATGCCCCTGATTCTGCATCATCTGGGCAATATGACCAGTTTTTCCGCCGAGACCCGCGCACGCGTCCAATATGGTCTCTCCGGGCTGCGGATCAAGCAGCAATGTGACCAACTGCGCGGCTTCATCCTGAACCTGAAAGCATCCCTCCTGAAAGGCTTTCATTTCTGAAATCGGCGTTGCCGGATTGAAAAAAGAAATGCCGTCGGGCGCATAAACTGTGGCTTCCATGTTTCCGACTTCCGATTCAATTGCGGACATCAATTGCTCACGAGTTGTTTTCAGCGTATTGGCGCGGACCGTAATGGGCGGAACGGCATTGACGGCATCGCAGTATTTTTCCGTTTCCTCTCTGCCGAAACGACTCAGCCATCGTTTTATGAGCCATTTCGGAAATGACTTTGTTGCCGCCAGTTCAGAAACCGGATCATTGAATGCGGTATTTCCCGCCAATTTCCAATTTCCCGCTTCTGATTTCTCCTTTTCATTTTCCATTTCCCTTGCGGCATTCCGCAACAGCCCGTTCACAAAGCGAACCACCCAGATATCCCCCTGACCTCTGACCCCTAACCCCTTACCTTTTAAGCCTTTCGCCATTTCAACGGATGTATTCACCGCGGCTGAAACCGGGATTCTGTCCAAACAGGTCATCTGGAAAAGTCCGAGCCGCAGAATGTTCATCACTTGGGGATTAATTTTGTGTAAGGGCGTTTTGGAAAAGCGGCTGATAATCCAATCCAAGCGCGCCCGCCATCTCAGAACGCCGTAAACCAGTGCGTGAGTCAATGCCCGGTCTCTTCTCGGAAGCATACATTTCTGATCGAGAACTTCTTCCAGAATATAATCCAGCGTTCTGGGCGAGTTATCCAGCGTATTCAAAATAAAAAGAGCGGTCTGACGTGCGTTGTCTGTTATCATTTGTAATATACAATAAATAGGATTTACAAGAAAATTGTTGTTTCAGTTCGTTGCTTCGCCATCGGGATTCCCTTTGAGATGCTCAAGTTTTGTCAGCCAGTTGTCAAAGTGGGGGCATTGTCTCCGCATGGCTTCAATTCCGATAGCCTCGGAAACTGCTTTGCCCAGGGCAACCTTCCGATATCCCTTATTTAATACCTCAAGCCGCTTGGACGGTGCTTTCGCAGGATCATCGTTTATTTCTTCAGGGTTGTCATATTCTTCAATTATTAATGATAAATATGATACATCTATATCAGTCTTTTCTGCCAGAATATTCACATCGCTGAAAAGTAAGGCTTCAAATTCGTGCATCTCGATATATGGAATAAATCGCTTTTCCGAATCGGAGCCGAATATCTCCCCGATCTTCTGACAAGTTGCAGATTCAAGTATCTCAGCTTTACTGGTGGTTGAAAGCGTAATTCCGTTTTCTGTCTGACGTTTGATTTCCTCTTTTCCGGGCCAGTCAGAATCAATCCTGAAATAATCAAACATCGTGGTTATATAGGTATTTTTGCGTTGTCTGAAAAAATTGCCGATGTCGTTCTTAGCCCTCTTAAAATGAACGCAGCCGCCTTTATGTCCGGGCTTGCCTATCAATACCGGATACAGATATATCTCCTTAGCTGCCATCTGCGGTGCCAGCACATCACGCACGAAGGTCTGTTCCGTTTGTCCCTCCACAATGATATAAACATCAACACTACTCATAAGAGGGACCGCCGGAGACAATGTTTTTACGCCAGAGGTCGCCTAATGAATAATCTTTAAGCCATTCAGAAAGCTCGCTTTCATTCAGCCTTTCAAAAAAGGAAGCCCCTTTTTTCCGGGTCACAACAATAACATCCTCCGGTCTGAAACAGTCAACAAGAGGAGAGGATTGTGTTGATACGATGATTTGTGTTTTTTGGGATGCGGACCGAATCAGTTCAGCCAAGATTTCAATGGCATAAGGATGCAAACCCAGTTCCGGCTCATCAATAATCATGGTTGACGGCGGATCGGGTTGCAACAGTGCCGCGGTCAGGCATATAAATCGAAGCGTGCCGTCAGAGAGATGGTATGGTTTAAGCGGATAGTCAGCCCCCTTCTGCCGCCAGAGAAGCCGGACTTTTTCCTTCGGGGTCGGCTTCAGAATGAAATCGTCAAAGAAGGGCGCGACCAAACGGATTGTATCTGTGATCTGATTATAAGCCTCTGTCTGATTGTCTTTTAAATAAAGCAAAAACGGAGCAATATTCGCCGCATCAAACCGCAGATACTGATTATCGTCAATCGTCTCGGAGCGGCGCATCGGCGCAGATTTGCCGGTGTCATGGAAATGGTAAATTTTCCAAGAAGAAACAGACTGATAAACATAGTATGAAACAGCGGGACCCCCGGCAAAGCCTGTTCCGTTCTTATCTTTAAGCAATTCCGGTCTTGTGTTCCCGGTTCCCAATTTCCGCCACCCGGCGGTTCCGCCTCGATAGTATCTTGCCTCATCGGCGATGATAAATGTTTCATCTGCGGTCGGGACAAGTTTGAATCGGTAGCCGTTCGGCCCGAATATTGTTTCTATCTCAATCTGTTGTGTTATTTTCGGACCGTTAAAAAGAAAATCATCACTGCCGCCGGCGTCGGCGATATAGGACTTCAAACTTGCACTGGCAAGACCCGGCAGAGGCAATTCCATCATAGCCCGTAACATACGGAAAAAATCAATAAAGTTGCTTTTTCCCGCGCCGTTGCCGCCGATGAGAACATTCAGATTTGTAAGTTTGAAATCTTCAAGACTTTGAATTGATTTGAAGCCTTTTATCGTCAGTTTATCTAATGCCTGCGCCATAATTATATAACTCATCTTTGATGCCTGTCGTCTTGACAAAGCCGGGGAGAGCCTTTCCGCACTCTATGAATCCGCCAAGTTCCCCCGGCAACAAATTGCCGGGCTATTTTCAGCCGTCCCTACGGGACAATCTCTTTTCAGCCGGTATAGTTTCTCTAAAAAGCTTAGTTTGTCTATAGATTTTTGCACTCCGAATGCCTATCCCTGAAGCGGAGCGGAAGAAGGGGCTGCCGCCCGGAATAGCGGTTTACATACTGTTTTTATTATTGTTCCTTCGTATAAATCATGAAGAGGGAAGCAGAGATCATAGTCATTCCAGTCCAAACTGCCGTGAACAATGGAAAAGCCTTTGAATAACTCTGTATTCAAATATTTTCTGATTTCAGGATGAGCAGATTTTTTTAAAAATGGCTCAAAATCAATTCCTTGTTCAGCCCCGTCGCTGAACCGCAGATGTATTTTATAGGGCGGAATATACGCTGCCTCAATTATATCAATGACTGCATCATCAGCAAGTTTGTTATTATACATAGCTATCTTAACTTTCCTGTAATTTTTTCAAAGTTTATTTTTTTATGAAGCACGAAGTAATCTGTCCATTTTTCTATAATATCATAAGCTTTGCTCCTGACAAATTCCTCAAAATTTTTCAGTTCATATCCCTCAAGTAGTCTGCGACCTTTTACTTTTTCAATTGTTATATTTATAATCTTACCATCTTCAATCATAATTTCTGCTTTGCTTTCTCTGCCTTGATATTCACCATGAACATGAATCGGCTCATGTTCATTTGACCAAAAGAATATTATAATTCCAAGATATTCATAGAGTTTTGGCATAGTAAAAATCATCTTCGCTCAAGCATTTCATTCACAATTTTTTCAACCGAGGTTTTCGGTTTGTCAAATCTGTTTTGCCGGTTCAACCGCAAAGGCACAAAGATCACAAAGAATAATTGTATCCGTCAGTTTGATATTGACAAAGCACTACGGTCACGCATCCGGAGTGCTGAAATGAAATTTCAGCATTCTGACAAACTAAGTTTCTTAAAGAAACTTAGTTTGTCAGAATCGTTTGTCAAAATTTTAATCCTTTAATCCAAGGACTTGCCAAAAGCCGTTACAGTTTCGTCTGAGTCTCTGCCTGTAACTTGTTTGCCCATAGCATCAGAAATCAGGTTTAAAATTGAAACTGCCCGGTCCCTGAAAAAATCATTGAAATTGTCTGAACGCAAAAAAAACGGATTTATTAAATGACTTTTTAAAATTTCGTCAAGTCTGTCATTCCCCATTTTATTATTCTTTTCTATTGCATGAAGGTAAGCGCTCGGAGCTTTTCCGCCTATAATCCGATTTGTTCTGGAAGTAAGCGGAACTTTGTTGATAATACTGTTCCAATGTGATCTCGGATAATTCTGTTTTTCGCAGTATGATTTCGGAAAAATATGATGAATATCAACCGCCATATCAAAATAGTTTGTCAGTTCAATCGGGTCTCCGTTCAGAAAATCAAGACATCCCTTCTTCATCAACTGTACCATCACACCTTTGTATGCAGCGCTTAAACGGGTTTGGAGACTGAGCAGCCTTACCGGTGTGAAATTTGCATTCCGAATGGTACGAGGCTCATCGCCGCGTTCTTTTATCCATGATAAAACATCCTGTATATCCAGCGCATATCGGGTTTCATTCGCTCCTCCGTAAAGTTCCCCGAATACGCCGCACCAGTACCAGCGCAATAATTTATTTTTTATTGTATCACCTTCAAACTGTTCAGCTAAATTTGCACAAATTGCTCCTAAAGGTATAAGCTGGGTCTGGTATGGAAGGTTTTTGGTATCAAATATCTTTTCCCGGATTAATAAGCGGGCAGCCTTTATCAGTCCGTGTTCAAGTGAATCAGAATACTGCCTGTATTCATCTAAAGTAAGCCGAAGAACATCCTTTCTTTTACAACTGATCGGGCTTTCGGCTTTTTTATGACGCTGATAGCTTGAAAAAAGCGTGAGTGAAGTCAGAAAATCTGTTGCGCCAATATCTTGTAAGGGATTGTATTTTGAAAGTCGCTCATATCTTTCTTTCCAGTCATCTCTCAGATTGTAGTTATCCGCAGCAAACGTGGCGGTCGTCAGTTCAAAGACAGTTAAGGAGACGCCGCCGGTATTTACTTTTTCAAAAACCTGACAGACCGCTTCTTTCGGAGTTTCACGCAGGAGTTCTATTGTCGGAACTCTGTAGTGCTGAAATCTGTGAATAACATGAGATTCAAATTCATCAAACTGATCCAATTTTTTATCGTCATGTCTGAATATACGCCGATAACCGCGGCACCATGAGTAATATTTTGCCGGATCAAAAATGACAGATAAGGGAAACAGTCCGGCTTCATATTCTAATTCTGACGTACTTACATCCAAATCAATATCGCGCCCGAAATCCGATGTTATTTTACGTTCCGCAGGAACAGAGATAACCGCATCAAATCTGTCCTCATCAGGATCAAGGGATTTTAATATATCCAGATAATAAAATCTTAAAATATCTTTTCCTTTGTCGGTCCGGGTCGGAACCGGCTTTTCACTCCTAAGAGCAAGATATAGAGAGGTTAAACGCTGCTGTCCGTCTAAAATCAGCATGTCAGGCTCAATTCCGTTCTCTAATATAACCCCTTCCACAGGTCTCGGGCGGAAACGCACACCATCTCCGCCCGTTTCCATCAACATCACTGCGCCAATCGGATATGACATTGAAACACTGGCAATAATTGAGCGAATATGATTATCATCCCACACCCATCCGCGCTGAAAATCCGGCAGTTGTTTATCGCCTTTATAAATATCTTCAATTATATCCTGAAGAGACGGTTCTCCTGAACGGAATGTCGTGCTTATTGCTTTCATATTTCTCTGATTATTTTTTCTTCAAAGTAACGGAAAAAAAGTGTTGTGGATAACATTATGTTTTTACTATTCTTTTTTTCGTATGAGCAAATCAGCGAGACCCGTAAAAGGCGTATTTATCGAAGCAGAAGGCGATTCCTGATCTCCGCCCGGACTTATCCCGTCGTGCCATTCCGCATCCAGATACCTTGAATGCTCATTGTCGTGGCAGTAGATACACAGCAGCTCCCAGTTGCTGCCGTCGGGCGGATTGTTGTCGTGGTTGTGATCCCTGTGATGAACCGTGAGTTCACGAAGTTTTTTTCCTTCAAATTCACGCCCGCAGCGCCCGCATACCCAGGGAAACAGCTTGAGCGCTTTCTCCCGATAGGTACTTTCCAGCAGTTTCCGATTCCGCCG
>JAIFKL010000183.1 GCA_020049595.1 Desulfobacteraceae bacterium | reverse complement strand
CCGGCACTCACACCGAAAATACCGTATATGTCGGAGAAACTGCTTACATTGATTTCGCCTATCAGAATAAGGGCGACGGCAATGCTGATAACAACTTTTATGTGGAACTCTATATCAACGGCGAAAAGGTCAGCCGGGAAAGCAGCAGCGGACTTGCTGTAAATGCTTACAGCTACGCCTCGGATGTCGAATACACCTTTTCACAGCCCGGAGCTTACACGTTGAAACTCATAACCGACACCGACAACACCGTGGCAGAATCAAACGAGGCAGACAATGCTTATGAACGGACCAAGCCTTTTTCAAATGCCGGTGATTTCAACCTGTCCCCGTATCTTCCGCAGGATTGGGAGAGTATCATCGTCGTGTCTGCCAAAACCGGCGCGCATACTTCCGACAGCATATATGCCGGTCAGACCGCTTATATTGACTATGCCTATTACAACAAAGGCACTGCGGATATTGACAACAGCTTTTATCTGGAACTTTATGTGAACGGAAACAAGGTGAGACGCGCCTATTCTGCCGGTTTGAAAAAGGGTTATTTCGGACTCACACAAGACTTTGAACACACTTTCCCGCAGGCAGGAACCTATACGCTGAAATTAGTATGCGATGCGGATAACAGCATTCCGGAATCCGATGAGACCGACAACACATCGGAACTCACGATAACTGTCCTAAGCACCGGCGGCAGCAGTGTCAATCTGACGCCTTACAAACCGGATAACTGGTCTGATAAGATTGCAGTTTCCAACAAAACCGGTACGCATACGGACGACAAGGTTTATGCAGGCGAAAATGTTTATATTGATTACGCCTACGTCAATAACGGCACCGCAGATATTGTCCAAGCCTTTTACACATCGCTTTACATCAACGGCGTGAAGGCGGCGACGAGCAATGCAGGTGCCGGCTTGAAACATGGGCAGTACGGCTATACGCAGGATTTCAAATATGTCTTTTCCCAGCCCGGAACTTACACGCTGAAATTAGTCTGCGACTCGGAGCAGAATGTCTCGGAATCCGATGAAAACGACAATGAATATCAGAGAAGTATCAGCACGGTTTCCGGCGGAGAACCGGACATCCGGATTGAGCCTTCGGTATTGAATTTTACGGATAATCCGGCAGATACAAGCCGTATGAATACCGCCGATGCAGTTGATGTTTTGCAGGACCGCACCGTGTTCATGCGCCGCGGCGAAATTCATCCCGAAGCGGTAAATCCCCCATGCCCCCCTTTAAAAAAGGGGGATAACGCTGAACTCCGTGATTCGGAATCCGAAAGACGGCATATATTGCTACAGTTCGGAACGCTTCCGGGGCCCGAAGAACGGGCGGAATTGGAAGCCGCGGGCATCCGTGTGCTGAATTATATTCCGAATGCCGCGTATTGGGTTTCCATCAATCCGGAAAAACGCGGGGATGCCAAAAAATCGCAAATTTCGGGCGGCATTCAATGGTCATGGATTCCGCCCCCGGAATACAAAATGTCGGAAGACATTGACAGGGATAATTTTCCTCCGAATGCCCGATATGCAGACGGCACAGTCGGGGTTTATGTGCTTGTATTTGCAGATGTTTCAAAAACAGAAGCGGAAGAGGCATTCGCCCTGATTGATCCTGCGGTTCAACTGCTTGAATGGATTTCGGATAATGTGGCGTCTGTGAGGACGCCGACGGCTCTGATAAAGGCAATTGCTGACTTGGATCAGGTGGAATGGGCGGAGCCTGCGCCGGCTCCGAAAATTGCATTGAATCAAACCGCCGCTCTGAGAATGAAGGCTGATGTGCTGAAAAAAGCCCCTTTGCAATTAGACGGAAAAGGGCTGACCCTGGGCGTTTGGGACGGAGGTACGGTATTCGCACACAGTGATTTCGGCACCAGACTGACTGTCGGAGACAACGGCAAAGTAAACAATCATGCCACGCATGTTGCCGGAACCATTGCCGGAGCCGGTCTCAGCAAGAGTGAGGCCGCGGGCATGGCACCGGGGCTTCTGCTCCTGTCTTATGACTGGGATGACGATATAAATGAAATGCGGAATGCCGTCGGCAAAGGGCTTGTCATTTCAAACCACTCCTACGGATATATCACGGGCTGGTACAGGGATTCCCAAGACCGTCTCTGGAAAGAAGACGATACGGGATTCGGTCAGTATTCCACCACTGCCGCAAGCTGGGATAAACTTGTTTCAGATACGGGTCTGCTGATTTTCAAAGCTGCGGGCAATGACCGGAATGAAGGACCCGGGTGTCCGGAAGATGAAGACTGCGACGGACCTTATGACTGCATTCCCCATCAGGGCGTGTCGAAAAATGTCATTACCGTCGGCGCGACAAATGACAGCGACGGCATGACGGATTTCAGCAGTTGGGGACCCGCAAATGACGGAAGAATCAAGCCGGATTTGTGTTCAAACGGCTATCTGATTCTCTCCACGCTGCCGGACAATCAATACGGCTTGATGAGCGGCACTTCGATGGCAACGCCTGCCGCGTCCGGCGCGGCTGCGCTGCTGTATCAGCATTTCAAGAACATTACAGGCAGCGCGCCCGAACCTGAAACACTGAAAGCATTGCTGATTCACAGCGCGCAAGACCTCGGAAGAATCGGGCCCGATTATGAATTTGGCTGGGGACTCATCAACGTGGAACAAGCCGCAGACCTCATCAGCCAACAGGCATGGCAGACCGGAACGCTTTCCGCGACCGGCGGACGCGCCGATTATCCGCTTGCCGTTTCAGCGAACAGCGCAGAACTCAAAGTAACGCTTGTCTGGACAGACCCTGCCGGTTCGCCCGCTGCGGACAAAGCCCTTGTCAATGATTTGGATTTGGTTCTCACGGATCCTAACGGCATTCGCTATTATCCCTGGATATTGGACAAAGACAAGCCCACCGTCAACGCGACCACTGGCGCAAATCATTTGGACAATATCGAGCAGGCAGTGATAAACAATCCCCGCGCCGGAACGTGGACCGTCAGTATCAGCGGATATGCGGTTTCGCTGGGTCCGCAGAAATTTACGGTTGCGGCGCAAGGTATCCGCACAAATACCAAAGCGTTTACCGTTTACAATGACGGAACAGACACGCTCAACATCAGCAGCATTGACAAACAGGGAAATGCAAACTGGCTGAGTTTTCTCCCCAATCCGCCGTTTGTGATTGAGCCGGGGAAAAGTCTGTCTGTGACAGTCAATGTCAATCCCGCACTTGCCGGATCCGGTTTTAAATCTGAAAATCTGCGGGTCCATTCAGACGATCCGGATCAGAATCTTTATACCGTGTCGGTGAATCTCGCATCGGGAACTTCCGGCGCAGAGTTGAAAGCCGCAGATGACGCCGCGCAGACCCTTGTGGATACGCCCGTCACCATTTCCGTTCTGAACAATGACAGCGGAGGCCTGACCGTCAAAAGCGTATCGGATCCGGCGCACGGCAGTGCCGCTGTGAGTACGGACAAGAAAGCGGTTCTCTACACGCCGGACGGCGGATTTACAGGAAATGACTCGTTTACTTACACGGCGGCAGGCAGCGGCGCAGAAACCGTACAGGCACGCGTAAGCGTCACGGTACTACAGCAGGCTGCGCCGGTAAAAGCCGAAAACGACGCCGCGCAGACAACCGCGGATACATCCGTCATCGTCTATGTGCTGGGAAATGACAGCGGGCCCGACGCGGGAACATTGACCGTCGCATCCGTGTCTGACCCGGCGCACGGCAGCGCGGTCGTGAACTCGGACAAGAAAACAGTGCGTTACATGCCGGACAGCAAATTTATCGGCGAAGACAGCTTCAGCTATAAGGTCAGCAGCGGAACCGGAACCGCAGAAGCAAATGTCAGCGTGACAGTCGCATCGTCTTCTGTTGCGCTGGCAGCCGCAGATGATACGGCAAAAACCCATGCGGATACGCCGGCGACTATCCGCGTGTTGGACAATGATACCGGCTCGAACCAGAATGCCCTGACAGTACAGAGCGTGTCGGCTCCCGCTCACGGCAAAGCGATTGTAAATACAGACAATAAGACAGTGCGTTACACGCCGGACACAGCTTTTACCGGACAGGACAGTTTTACTTACATCATGAGCGACGGGAGCAAAACCGCTCAGGCGTCTGTAAAAGTCACGGTGGAGGCATCGGATGAAGTGTGCAAAACTTTTGTCAGCAAAGACACGCCGCTGGCAATTCCCGATAATGATAAATCCGGCGTCACATCAAATCTGATGCTCACGGAGGCGGGAACGATTCGGGATGTCAATGTGACTGTAAACATTACGCATACATGGACTCCGGATGTGAGCGTTTATCTCATTTCTCCTTCAGATGCCCGCATTACGCTGTTTGAGACAGTCGGGGAAGAAGGCGAAAATTTTGTCGCTACGACCTTGGATGACGAAGCCTCGCAAAGCATTGAAGCAAGCACATCGCCGTTTACAGGTTATTTCCGTCCGGCAAGCGCGTTGAGCGTTTCGGACGGACAGGTGCTTGCAGGACAATGGAAATTGCTGGTTTCCGATAACGAGGAGTTTGACGAAGGTATTCTCAATTCATGGGGACTGACCATCTGTTATGTGCCGTCTTCGGAGAACCGGCACCCGCAGGTCAATCCGGATACAGCAGTCACGCCGCACAATACGCCGGTTTCCATTGATGTTACCGCCAATGACAGCGATTTGGACGGCGATGCGCTGACCGTAACGATATCTGACCCCGCGCACGGAACAGCAGTTTCGGACACAGGGACAAAAAAAGTCATCTATACTCCGGCTGCGGATTTTTCCGGAGCGGATAGTTTTACTTACACGGTCAGCGACGGAAAAGGAGGCGAAAGCAAGGCTAAAGTGTCCGTAAGGGTGTATAAAAACGGAAATCTCATAAAAGACGGCGGCTTTGAAACCGATAAACCAGATCGTGACGATTTGGGTTGGGATGACAAATCCCTGCTGTTCGGCGGCAATATTTATAAAAACGCTGAAATCGCACATTCCGGGAATTGGCTGACATGGTTTGAGGGCGGCGGCTCTGCTGAGGAAACCGGCTCGGTGGCGCAGGATGTGACGATTCCGAAAGCAGAAAATGCCATGCTGCGTTTCTGGCTGAGGAAATATTTGGACGATGTGCCAGGCGCATTCACGGTCACGATGGACAGCGACACGCTGGTCAGCATGACACAGGAAGAAAACGGCTACGGTGAATGGACTGAAATCACGGCAGATGTCAGCAAATTTGCCGACGGAAACACCCATCGTCTTACTTTCAACGCGTCCATTCAGGCGGGCGTCGGCACAACTTCTTTTCTTGCGGACGATGTATTTCTCATCATTCTCGATGCTTCTGAAGCTTCTGCCGAGTTGAAAAAAGCTGTCCTCGTGCTGAAAATGCTTGCGGGCATGAGTTCGGAGGGTGTTAAGGCTTCAGATATGGACATCAGCGGCGACGGCAAAGTCGGCATAGCAGAGGTGATTTATCTTTTGCAGACTGCTGCGGAAGTCAGGTAGTCTTCAGTTTTTAGCGATTTTACGCTTCTGTCGTTCTGATATGAATTCGCTTTCAAAGATCGGTCTTTTCAGATCGTAAAGCGATTTTTCAAACCGCTTAAACCGCTTAAAAAGCGGTTTTACGGAAAAATCGCTTAAACCGCCTGAAAAGCGGTTTTACGGAAAAATCGCTTAAACCGCCTGAAAAGCGGTTTTACGGAAAACACCTTTTTTGAAAGCGAATCCGTATGAGCGATTTCCTGTCGTTTTGGGCGTTCTTCCTGCCATTCTGAGCGAAGCCGAAGAATCCGGTGACAGTAAACGGTGTCATTTTGAGGTTGTAGGATGGGCATGAAATCAATAGACCTCTTTCAAAACTGGGATTTGCCCGCTTGATTTTATTGGATAAAAATTGACTTTTGAAAGAGGTCTAATCTTTTATGAGAATGATGGTCTGTGAATTGCTCCTGCTCAGACAGGCAGCCTCAGAAAATAAGAGAGGACGTTATGAAACGAATTTTTTTTATTACAATATGTTATATCATCATGCCATGCCTGTCGGCATGGGCTGATACGGTTAAAATGGGATATTTTATCCTCAAACCCCACCTTTACCTTGCGGAAGACGGAACAACACCTGCGGGGGCAGCAATAGAATATTTCAACGCCGTTGCTTCTAAAATGGGATACAAGGTGGAATGGACAGGTCCTTTGCCGTTTCCCCGGCTGATAAAATATCTTCGGGACGGAACGGTTGACGGCGCTCAGATGATGGCTAAAAATGAGGAACGGGAACTGTTTCTGTATTATCCTGACAGTCCTTATTCTCCGGTTCAGTCGGTGCTGGTTCTGAGAAAAGAACATCCCTTGGACAGGATCACATCTGTCAATGATATTAAAGGCTTTGTTGTCGGATACCTCTCAGGGGCAAATCTCAGCCCTTTTATGAAGCAGCATTCGGATCAGATGAAAATCGAGTATATCAAGTCAGATACATGGTTTGAGCAGAATCTTAAAAAACTGATGCTCAACAGAATAGATGCGGTTTATGACCAGAATGCGGTTACGGCAAAATATGAAGCCAAGAGATTGAAGGCGGATGATAAAGTCAGAATACTCCCCCTGCCTGAGCCGCCGAATCATGTTTATACCGTGTTCTCGAAGCAGTCTCCGAAAGGAAAAAAACTGCTTGAACAATACAGCAAAACTTTTAAAGAAATTGATCTGAAATATGAAGATTATGTCGAAAAAGAGTTGGCAAATATCAAATAATTGTAGCGGTATATAAGAGATGACAAACTCGGTCCCTGTCATTCTGAGCGCAACAAAGAATATCTTTTTATAACAGCATGTTGAAGAAATGAGTTCCTTCGCTCCGCTCAGAAGACTGTTGAGGCTGTCAAAACAATGACGCTTCCGAATCGCCTGCTTCTGTACCA
>JAIFKL010000333.1 GCA_020049595.1 Desulfobacteraceae bacterium | reverse complement strand
ATAAAGAATATAAGACGTTCCGTGCAAAAGTATTTCAATTTCTCAATCATGCTGATGACTATGCTGACGAATTTAAGACATTGACGGTTGAGAAATTCCCGATAATTTATGCATAATTTGTGCCAATAAAAACCAAAAGTGGATCACTATATATTGAAATCATGAATTTTTCCGGGATGAACGCCTGATACGGAATGTATTTTTCCTTTCCCATCGGCTGTGATTTCAATCTTCTGTGTATGACGCTTTTTTTTCCCGCTGTAATATTTTTTCCCCCCTCTTCGGACGCCGCACCGGCTGTTCCGTAACATCGGTGATAAGATATTCGACATCTTCCGGGGAAACCTGTCTGTTTTTTTCAATATGAATCACTCTGACCGTCTGATACCGAACCTTACAAAGACATAAGTGCCGAGCAGATTGAATTTTCTGAAGAAAAATCTCAGGGCGGAGAAAAAGTAAAAGAGAGAAGTTAAAACTTGGAATCTCTCGCAAAGGCGCATCTATTTTTAGCCTGGGCCGCAAAGAAAAAGAGAAGCGTATTTTCCGTAGCAACGGAACGTCTTGATAGCTTTGCATCTTCTTTGCGGCCCAGGCTAAAAATAGATGCGTCTTTGCGAGAAACCTTTTATTTCCGATAAGGTCTGTTATCCGTAAAACCGCTTTTCAAGCGGTTTCAGCGGTTTGAAAAACCGCTTTACGATATGAAAGACCGATCTTTGAAAGCGAATTGGTATTACTTTTTCGGTTTTCTGCCTTCATATACGGCAGTAACCGCGGTGGTAATGCCGCCCCGCGCCGTAAAATCTCCTGCGACTTCCATATATTTCGGAGCCAGCACGCTGACAAGATCATCCAGAATGCGGTTCACGACATGCTCATAAAAAATGCCGACATTCCGGTATTGTAAAAGATAAAATTTCAGGGACTTGAGTTCGATGATCTTTTTTGCGGGTCTGTATTTGATAATAATACAGCCGAAATCGGGAAGCCCTGTCATGGGACAGACCGATGTGAACTCCGGCTGGCGAATCACAATGTCAATATCCCGCCGGGTCTCATATTCATAAGCAATCGGCTCAAGCACATCAGTTTTGACGGTATCCGGTTTATCTGTCATATCAATTCCTTAAACACGAAATCACGAAAATCTGTCCCGGAGGGACATCCGATAATAGCCCGGCCACGGCTAAAAAACAGATATTGCCGGAATCGGATAGTTATAAATTAATTTCAAACTTACCCGGCAGTGAACTGCCGGGCTATTTTCAAAAGTCCCTCCGGGACTGCCCCGGTTTTTCAAACACCCTACATCGAAGAATCTCAAGCTGAGACCCTTAGCTGCGCTCAGAGAGAGAAGCCCGCTTTTCAATTCTCAATTTTCAATTCTCAATTCTCACTTCCGCTCCCGAATCGGCGTATATTCTCTTTTCTGAGGTCCCACATAAATCTGGCGGGGACGGGTAATCTTCCATTTGGGGTCTTCCATGCTCTCTCTCCACTGGGCAATCCACCCGGGCAGCCTGCCGATGGCAAACATGACCGTAAACATATTCGTGGGAATGCCGATAGCCCGGAGGATGATGCCGCTGTAAAAATCCACATTCGGATAAAGATGATGGCTGATGAAATATTCATCTTTCAAAGCCGCCTCTTCAAGCCCTTTTGCAATATCAAGCAGCGGATCAGGCTGTTCAATTTTTTCAAGAACTTTGTCGCACATTCTTTTCATGATTTTTGCACGGGGGTCATAAGTTTTGTAAACCCGGTGTCCGAACCCCATCAGCCGGAAAGGATCATTTTTGTCTTTTGCCTTTTCAATCATCTGCTTTACAGTTGCGCCTTTTTCTTTTATATCATAAAGCATTTTAATAACTTCCTGATTTGCACCCCCGTGCAGGGGCCCCCAGAGTGCGGCAATCCCCGCTGAAATCGTTGCATACGGATTGACCCTCGCGCTGCCCACCACTCTTACCGCCGAGGTGGAACAGTTCTGTTCATGGTCCGCATGAAGAATCAGAAACACATTCAATGCCCTGACAATATCTTCATCTATCTGATACGGTTTCACCGGCGAGTCAAACATCATGTTCAGAAAATTCGCACAATATGACAGATCATACCGGGGATAGACCACCGTGTGGCCCCGAGAGATTTTGTAGGACATGGCAGCCAGCGTCCGCACCTTTGAAATCAGCCGGGTAACAGTCATGTTAATCTCTTCTTCGGTGTTTTCAAGGTAGGGATAAAAACTTATCAGGGTTGTGACCATTGAAGACAGAATCCCCATGGGGTGGGATGCTCTGGGAAAATTCTCGAAGAATTTCCGCATGTCTTCATGAGCAAGGGAGTGATCGTTGAGCATGACCGAAAAACGATTGATTTCCTTCTGAGTGGGCAGCACGCCGTTAATCAGAAGGTAGGCGACTTCTCTGAAAGTCGAGTATTCGGCAAGTTCTTCAATCGGAATCCCGCGATACCGCAGAATGCCTTTTTCTCCGTCCATATAAGTGATTGCACTTTCACAACTGCCGGTATTGACAAATCCCGGATCAAGCGTAATATAGCCTGTCATCTGACGAAGATTTGAAATATCAATGCCTTTTTCACCTTCGCTGCCCACAACGACAGGAAGCTGATATGTTTTTTCTCCGATGATAAGTTTTACATATTCTGTCATAAGCACCCTTTTTTATATCGTAAATTTTGAATTGATAATAGTTTTGCTTTGTCAGTTTAACTTTCCGATGTCATTCATTAGGGGATTCCCTGTCATTCCGAACTAAGTGAGGAATCTCAGATTTCTCGCTCCGCTTGAAATGACATTTCCGAAACACAGGAGCAGGAATGTCATACGGATTCGCTATCAAAAACAGTGTTTTCCGTATCTGTTTTAAGCCGGGGCGCTTTTCAAGCGCCCGGCTTAAAACAGACAGCGATTTGAAAAATCGCTTTACGACTGAAAACAGTGTTTTCCGTAAAACCGCTTTTCAAGCGCCCGGCTTAAAACAGACAGCGATTTGAAAAATCGCTTTACGACTGAAAACAGTGTTTTCCGTATCTGTTTTAAGCCGGGGCGCTTTTCAAGCGCCCGGCTTAAAACAGACAGCGATTTGAATCTGTTTTAAGCCGGGTCGCTTTACGACTGAATCTGTTTTAAGCCGGGCCGATCTTTGAAAGCGAATTGGTATCAGATGCGGGCGTCTTTTTTCACGACAAATTTTCTTTTCCCTACTTTTCTCTTGACTTATATTTTCTTATTTTATTTAATTATAATCTCATATTTGTCAATTGCAATCAATAAATATAGAATTTGGAATTATATGTAATTCCGGATTATTGCGTTGTCAATGCCGAAATTGCGATTTATACGGATTTATCGAAGCGACACATAACAGGAATCTGCTCAGGGATATATCATCACATGAAAGAAAGAAAAATTTTTATAACAGACGACAACAAATTTGTCATTGTCTGTCCGATCTGCCAGAAAGAGGAAACAGTCAATGCTTCCGAATATAAAGAGGCGAATCAGGTAGCCAGGATCACCTACAGATGCAAGTGCGGCCATGCCCATCATGTCCTTTTGGAAAGAAGAAAATTTTACAGAAGAGAAACCTGTCTTCACGGCGTGTGCATCGGAGAAGAAAACATCATGACCGGAATGCTGGTTAAAGATTTGTCGCTTGTCGGCATGAAGTTTGAAATAGAAAACACGCAGGATTTTATCTGTGTCGGGAAAAAACTTTTTGTGGAGTTTTTTTTAGATGATGAGCACAAGACGCTGATCCGAAAAGAGGCGGTCATAAAAATCGTATCCGGTTCGCTGATCGGTGCCGAGTTTTGCGGCGAAGAACCCGATGAGCCTGCGGATAGTGCGATTGAATCATATTTGATTCCCTGACACCGGAAGTTTTTTTTCCACGAACGGACACGAATTTTTTCACGAATAAGCACGAATTTTTTAATCACGAAATCGCGAAAGAAAATTTCGTGTTTTTCGTGTTAAAAATTTCGTGTCCATTCGTGGTAAAAAAATCGTGGCAGAAAAACCGCCGCACTTTCTCCCTATCGGTTTTTTTTCTTCTTTTCAACTTTCTGAACCTGAACCGGTCTGCCGTCGAGCGTCGCATTGTTCAGGCAATCGCGGACTCTTGCGGCTGCGCTTTTCTCCACCTCGAAGAATGAAAATTCCCGATTCAGACTGACCTCTCCGATCATGCCTGAGCGAATGCCGGATTTATCGCAGATCAGGCGGATAATCGCTCCCTCGTTGATCTTGTCAAGCCTGCCCACGTTGATAAAAAAACGCTGGGTCTTAGTTTTGTTAAGCGGAGAATGCTCTGTTTTGCTTCGTTCTTTTCTTTTTGCAGGTTTGGAAACAGACGGATCTTCAGCAGCGCCGCGGGCAGCGATGTCATCTGCACTCTTTTTATTCAAAGTATCTGATTTTTGCTTGCAGAGCGGGTTTATCTGTTTCAGCTTGGGCAGCTTTACATCATTCCGCTCTTTTCTTTTTGCAGGTTTGGAAACCGTTTTGGAAAGGGCTGCGCTTTTAAGTCCGGTTTTGACATTGATGTCATCGGCATGGTGATAATGCTCAAGAAAGCGGCTGAACTCTGCGGAAATAAAACGCCGGATAAGTTCTGTTTTGTCGAATCTCTCCAAAGCCTCACAAACCGCGGGAAGATAATCATTGATTTCCGCCTGATCCGCCTCCATAGAAACAATTTTTTCCACCAGACGGAAAAGCTGGCTTCTGCATAAGGCTCTGCCGTCGGGTATTTCACTGAAAACAAAGCGGATATTGAGCTTTTTTTCCAATGCTCGGATTCGGTGCATTTCCTTTGTGTTAATCAGAGCAACGGAGATGCCGGATTTTCCGGCGCGTGCGGTCCGTCCGCTGCGATGGGTGTAACTTTCAGATTCATCCGGCAGATTGTAATGGATCACATGGCTGATATCATCCACATCCAATCCTCTTGCCGCCACATCCGTTGCCACAAGCACCCGGACCGTTCCCTGTCTGAACTTCCGCATCACAGAATCCCTCTGGGATTGGGACAGATCACCGTGAAGCGATTCGGCCTGATAGCCGTCCTGAATCAGTGATTCGGCGATGCTTTGCGTATCTTTCCGGGTTCTGCAAAAAACCAGCGCGAACATATCGGGTGACGACGCGATGAGGCGTTTCAATGCTTCATATCTGTTTTTCTCGTGAACCGCATAGCATATATGACTTATATTTTCAGGGCTGCGGTTTTTCTCGCCGACCGTGACTTCCACCGGGTTGACTAAATAATTCCGGGCAATGGCAGCCACGCCTTTGGGCATGGTTGCGGAAAAGAGCCATATCCTGCGGTCTTTTTTGATTTTTTCCAGAATGCTGTCAATATCTTCCTGAAAACCCATATTGAGCATTTCATCTGCCTCGTCCAAAACCGTATATGAAATATGAGACAGGCTAACAGCTTTCCGATTTATCATGTCAATCATCCGGCCCGGGGTGGCGACAATAATCTGAGGTCCCTTTCTGAGCTGTCCGATCTGAATTGAAATGCTCGCGCCGCCGTATATCGCGACAATACGGATATCCTTCATATATGCTGCAAATTTTTTCAGATCCTCGGTAATCTGAAGACACAATTCGCGGGTGGGGCATATCACGATGCCCTGAGCCTGCGGAAGTGTCGAATCTATGTGCTGGAGCAGCGGCAGACCGAAGGCGCCGGTTTTTCCGGTTCCGGTCTGGGCAAGCCCCACAAAATCTCTTTCCCCGGAACCCAGCACGGGTATTGCTTTTTCCTGAATCGGCGTCGGTGTCTGAAATCCCAGACTCTCTGTTGCTTTAACTAATTCTGCCCTAAGTCCTAATGTGTTGAAACTCATATTTTGTTTTTTTCTTTCAAAAACAGCCGGAAATAAGTTCCGGCTTTTGTTCTTTTGTTGTATATACAATAAGTTCGGTAATTTTTTCTGTTCAGCAAATTATAATTCAATAAGTATCTGGAATTATTAAAACTGACAAGTTGTTTTGAATTTCATAACATGCTGAAATCATTTAGTCCGAAAATTTTTACCGGACTATTGATATAAAAAAAGCCGTCCAGAAAAATCTGGACGGCATCACTTATGCAGACCCATGAAGGCAGGATAAGCTTTTTATAAAAAAAATTTTATCCGACTTTCAAACCAGTTTGTACCCTTATACATCTGTCAGAAAAATTTTTCAAGCTTTTTTTTATTTATTTATTTGGTAGTGGTACAGAAGAGGTGATGACCTCTGTCCCTGTCATTGTTTCAAGCCGGGGCGCTTTTCAGGCGGTCTGAGCAGTTTGAATCTGTTTTCAGCCGGGGGCGATTTACGATCTGAATCTGTTTTAAGCCGGGCCGATCTTTGAAAGCGAATCGGTATTAATTCAATCCGTAAGGACACACGCCGCCGTTGCCTCCGGACCCGCCGCCTCGGGCAAGAATCATAAAATCATTGTCGGTGCCGCTTTCAATCAACTTTTATATTTCTATATATCAAGAACCGTGCCAAAGATTACTTATATTAAAAACAATATGTTAAATCAAATTTGATGTTTTCAGATTCGACAATCCGCGTTCAGGTTCGACAAAATTGTCGAAAAACTCTGTCATTCTGGGCGAAGCGAAGAATCTCAGTAAAACGGGTTTATCTGTTTTCAGCCCGGGCCGTTCTGCTTTTATGTCATTCCGCTATGCTCAGGCGGTTTTTACAGGATTAATTCCCTAACAAACTAAGTTTCTTGAAGAAACTTAGTTTGTAACCTAATTTAAGATTGACGCTTTGATTTTATTGAGATATTATTTGATAAAAATAGAGGCGGAAAAAATGGAAGACGTAAGAGTAAGAGAAAAATTTACAGTAAAAATCACAGAGAGCGGGCTTGTGATTGTGGCTGCGGATGAATGCGGAGAAAAGCATCTGCATTTCACCGCAGGGGAAGCGCTGATGCTGCTCGATATTCTCAAAAACGAAGAAGAAGGTTTTAAGCAGATGGCTGAAAAAAATTCGCCGATGCCCGTCAAGATTACATTCGTCTGACGGTAAAGATTTGAAAAGTTTTCAAAAGTTGTCAAATCTTCACAAACAAAAAGAAAGGAGGGAATTACCATGCAACAAGGAAGATTTGAAGGGATTATTCCGTTTATCCTTTTGTTTTTGCTGCTGTTCTATGCTCACAGCAAAATCTATGATTTGCTGGCTTATCTGTATGATAAAATAAAAGATAAATTTCGGAAACTTTTCCCGCCGAAACCCGGACAGAAAGAAATTCACGAACCGGTTCAAGGACATGAGCCTGTTCAGGCACATGAAGAGATTCAGGAATCTGCGATTCAGCCGCATGAACCTGTTCGGTAGGGGCAACCCCCTGTGGTTGCCCTTAACACAGGGAACACACAGGGTAAAGGGGGCATGGGTAAGCACGGGGGCTTACCCCTACAAGAAAATCGCAACTTATACCAATTCGCTATCAAAGTTTAAGCGATTTGAAAAATCGCTTTACGATCTTAGCTTTATGATTTCTCCGTAAAACCGCTTTTTAAGC
>JAIFKL010000054.1 GCA_020049595.1 Desulfobacteraceae bacterium | reverse complement strand
AAAAATAATCTCTCGCAAAGACGCAGAGGGCGCAAAGGAAAAAATATAAAAAATCTTTATTTCTCTGCGTTCTCCGCGTGCTTTGCGAGAACCTTATTTATAGGAATTTTATGAAAATCGGCGTGAAAATCACCTTGTTTGTTCTGGCAAATCTTGCCTTGTATCTCATCTCTTTCGGACTGACTCAGTTTTATAATGAGAAAACATATAAATATCAATATTTTAATTCAAATATTAAGAACTTCGAGTCCAGTCTGTTAAACACCATCATTTTGGAAAAAGACTATGCGAGGACCCTGGATCAGGAAACTGCCGCCACGGTGCTTTCAAATATTGAAAAGACCGCCGAACTCCTGAAAAAAATTTTAAGTCAGGCAATTGAAAAAGAAAATGAACTTCAGATACTTTCAAAACAGCTTGCGACATATAAAGAAGAATTCAATTTTTTGATTAAAAATAATAATGAAATAGGAATGTTAAAAGAAAAATGGGATAAACTGTTCGGCAGTTTTTATACAAAATCGGAGCAATTGGCGCAGGAAATTGACAATGTCATCGGCCTTGCGTATATAAACGGAGAAGATGTTGATATTTCATATAATTCAATTGCAGTTTCCAACAAAAACATTCTCAATGCCCTGAGCGCGATAACGCTGGCTTTAAATAAAGATTTGCTTTTAAACGGCAAAGAGGACATTTTCCTGAAATCCTGTCAGAATGCTTTGGTGCTTCTGGATAAAGAAAGAAAAAATATTGCGGCGCTTGCCGAAAGCAGCGAGAGACCTCTGCCGGTGAATATTTCGGAGTACATTGAAAAAAATCTGTTTAAATTTGAAGGACTTACTCAAAGAATTCATACGATCTGGAAGGAAAACACTGATATCGTTTCCCGGCTTGACGCGGTCAGAAAAAAGATGATCGCCAAAGAAAAAGAAATCTCTGCGGATATTCAGGCTTCTCTTGAGGAAATC
Organism: Desulfobacteraceae bacterium; assembly: GCA_020049595.1. GTDB lineage: Bacteria > Desulfobacterota > Desulfobacteria > Desulfobacterales > JAIFKL01 > JAIFKL01. The sequence continues at coordinate 5,984 of JAIFKL010000054.1, read as the reverse complement.
AGGCGGACAAATTTCATCTCAGCGATGGTTATCGTCCTGATGATTCTCGCGGTACTGATTCTCGGAGGCGTCATTATTCTGCGTTCCATCAGCCGGCCCATCAAGAAGCTGATTTCAATGGTAATAGATTTGGCAGAAGGCGAAGGCGATCTCAGTATGCGCCTTGAACTGAGACATCGCGACGAGATGGGAGACATGGCAAAGTGGTTCAATCGTTTTATAGAGAAAATTCAGGGCATGATCCTTGACATTATCAGAAATTCCGAAACACTGAACACGGCTTCCTCAAATTATCTGAATCTTTCGGGTCAGATGTCTCGTGGCGCGGATCGGATGTCGGAGATTTCAAACAGTGTTTCAACAGCCACCGAAGAAATGTCTATGAGCATCAATACTATTGCTTCTGCTGCGGAAGAGATGAGCGTCACCATTCAAAGCGTTTCCTCCACTGCGGAACAGATGTCCCGGAACATGAATGCGGTAACAAGCTCTATTGAAGAGATGTCCGATGCGATTACGGACATTGCACAAAATGCCCAACACGGATCGAGCATTTCCACTGAAGCAATGGGCATGGCAAAAACTGCGACAGCCGTTATGAACACACTCGGAGAGGCTGCAAAAGAAATCGGCGACATCACCAAGCTCATCACACGCATTGCGGAGCAGACCAATCTGCTCGCGCTCAATGCCACTATCGAAGCGGCTTCCGCAGGAGATGCAGGCAGAGGTTTTGCCGTTGTGGCAAATGAAATCAAAGAGCTTGCGAGTAAGAGCGCACGGGCAGCCGAAAATATCGCCGGCAGCATTGACGGTGTGCAGAAAAATATCGGCAGCGCCATCCGTGTGATTGAGGATATATCAGGCATCATCGGCAAAATCGCCGAGTCGGTGCTGGTGATCACGGATTCGGTTGAACAGCAGACGCATACCACCAATGATATTATGTATAATGTCCGGGAATCCAGTATCGGTGCGTCGAATATTGCCGCTTCCATCGCCGAAATTGCCAAAGGTGCCAATGAAATGTCTTCAAACGCGGGCGAGGCGGTAAAGGGGGCAAATGATATGGCATACAATATTCAGAGTATCAGCGAGGCAGCAGGTGAGGCAAATAACAGAGCGAGGAAAGTGAATGACTCGGCTATGGAATTGGCTGATATAGCGGTTCAGCTTCGTGAGATGGTCGGCAAGTTCAAAGTTTGAGCCAAGCCTGTCATTCTGACTTGTGGAAAAAATAGGCTTTCAAATGTTTTGGCATGATTTTTTTTACCACAAAGGACACGAAGGACACAAAGAAACACGAAGAATTTTATAATCCTCTCTTTTTTTCTTCGTGTCCTTCGTGGTAAAAAAAATGTGTATTCTGAATCAGCAGGTCTGCACCGATCCGAAAATATAAAGATTCCGATATGAAAAAAATAATCGAATGCGTGCCGAATTTCAGCGAGGGAAGAGACCGGGCAAAAATCGAAAAGATCATCTCGGCATTTCAAGGCAAAAGCGGCGTAAAACTTCTTGACTGCCAAAGCGATGAAGACCATAACCGCAGTGTCGTAACACTTGTCGGTGAGCCTGAGTCTTTGAAAAATGCTGTCACTGAAGCGGTGGGAATTGCTGTTGATGTCATTGACATGAATAAGCACAAAGGACAGCATCCGCGTATGGGCGCGGTTGATGTGATTCCGTTTATTCCGGTCAGAAATAGCGATATGGCTGAGGCGGTTGAAATCTCAAAGCAGCTTGCAAAAGCGGTCTCGGAAAAATATCAACTGCCTGTATTTCTTTATGAAGCCTCTGCTTCCGCGCCGCATCGGAAAAATCTCGCCGACATCCGAAAAGGCGAATTTGAAGGAATGCCTGAGAAATTGAAACTCCCGGAGTGGCAGCCGGATTTCGGTCCCTCGGAGAGACATTCCACAGCGGGTGTTACCGCTGTCGGCGCACGAATGCCCCTGATAGCATATAATGTGAATCTTGCCACAAACCGGCTGGATATTGCGGAGGATATTGCCAAAAAAGTGAGACATATCAGCGGCGGTCTGCGGTATTGCAAAGCCATTGCTGTAGAACTCAGAGAAAAAGGCATGGTGCAGGTTTCGATGAATCTGACAGACTACCGGAAAACAGCGATTTACCGGGTGTTTGAACTCATCCGCATCGAAGCCCGGCGTTACGGCGTGAGCATTGCGGGCAGTGAAATCGTCGGACTTGTGCCGATGACTGCTCTCACGGATACGGCGGTTTACTATCTCGGTATGGAAAATTTCTCTGCGGATCAGGTTCTTGAAACACGTCTCATGGAGTGAATCTGTAGAACGGGTTTATCTATTTTTAACCCGGGCCGTTTTACTATGCTAAACCAATCTTATAAAATCAGGCATTTCAGCACTTCGCATTCCGGAGTGCAAAAAAATGAACGGAGCGACCTGATTTTATAAAATGGTTTGCTGTAAAACGGCCCGGCTAAAAACAGATAAACCCGTTTTACTATGCTACCGATGATCTCATTACTCAGGTTTTAACTTTCAGCTTATGACCGGAAATCTCATTATCAAAAACGCGGCGGAATTGGTCAGATGCAGCGGTTTCAAAGCCAAATGCGGGTCCGCAATGTCCGAACTCAACATTATCGCTGACGGTGCAGTAATCATTGAAAACGGCGTGATTACAGCCGTCGGTGAGACATCCGAACTTGCGCCGAAATTAGAACAGCCCGGATTTGAAGTCATAGACGCATCGGGTAAAGCCGTGCTGCCCGGGTTCGTGGACCCGCACACGCATTTTGTTTTCGGGGGCTATCGGGCAGAAGAATTTTACCGGCGGCTCCGGGGAGACAGCTACATGGCGATCATGGAAAGCGGGGGCGGCATCGTCAACACCGTCGCCGCCACCCGCGCCGCCTCCGAAAGCGAGTTATTTGAACTCGGAAAAGCCCGGCTCGATTCCATGCTCTCTTTCGGCGTAACCACCGTTGAAGGGAAAAGCGGCTACGGATTAGACGAACATACTGAAATAAAACAATTAGAAGTCATGGCGGAACTGGATCGCAGGCATCCGACAGATGTGGTGAGAACCTTTTTGGGCGCACATGCGGTCCCGAAAGAATACAAAGGAAAGCCGGATGACTTCATTGACTTCATAATTTCTCAAGTCATGCCCAAAGTTGCCGAGCGGCGTCTGGCGCAATTCTGCGATATTTTCTGCGAGAAAAATGTCTTTTCAGTTGAGCAGTCCCGGCGGCTTCTGAGCAAAGCAAAGACACTGGGATTCAGGCTGAAACTCCATGCAGATGAAATTGTTTCACTCGGGGGCGCGGAATTGGCGGCGGAACTCGGCGCAGTGTCTGCGGATCATCTGCTCCGCGCTTCGGAAAAAGGCATTGCAGATATGGCAAAAGCAGGCGTGATCGCCGTGCTGCTGCCGGGGACAGCCTTCAGCCTGAAAGAAAATTATGCCGACGCGAGATATATGATAGATCAGGGCTGTGCCGCGGCATTGGCAACGGACATGAATCCGGGAACCTGTTTCAGCGAATCGCTGCCCCTGATATTTGCGCTGGCAACACTGTATATGGGAATGCGCCCTGAAGAAGCGGTCACGGCAATGACGCTGAACGCGGCTGCCGCATTGGATCGGGCAGACCGTATAGGCAGCATTGATCCGGGGAAAAAAGGCGATATCGTCATTCTCGAATTTCCTTCCTACAAATATATTCCTTATCATATCGGCATAAGTACAGTAGAAAAAGTGATTAAAAACGGAAAGTTGGTATTTGATAAACACGGAGCGGGAAAACAATGTTATCAGAACTGAGTATTAAAGCATTTCTTGACAAAACTGCGTCGGGTTCGGCGGTTCCCGGGGGCGGCAGCATGTCGGCTTTTTTGGGCGCGGCAGCCGCAGCACTGACCGAAATGGTGGCAAATCTGACCATCGGAAAAAAGGGATTCGATGAGGTTCAGGAGGAAATGAAAAGCATTTCTGCCAGCGCATCGGAACTCAGAGCAAAGCTTACATCGGCTATTGATAAGGACTCGGAGGCATTTGAGCAGGTCATGGCGGCGTTCAGACTTCCCAAGAACAGCGCATCGGAAAAAGAAAAGAGAAATTCCGCCGTTCAGGAGGCTTTGAAAAACGCCGCCTCAGTTCCGATGGAAGTTGCAGAACATGCGTTTGAAATTATGCTGCTCGCACAAAAGACTGTCACAAAGGGCAATAAAAATGCGGCAACAGACGGATTAGTCGGCGTCATTGCGGCACGGAGCGCAGTTCTCGGATCGCTGTGCAACGTAAAAACCAACTTGGCTTCAATTCAGGATGAGGCATTTGCAGAAAAGCTTTCCGAACAGGTAAGACATTTGGAAAAGGCGGTCAGCGAAGAGGGCGCGCCTCAATGCCGTTAAGTTAAGAAAAGTTCTGTATCTTTTCCGTCTGCAAACAAACTGGCACCCTTCCCTGAAGGAAAGGGGCATGGGGATTGGGTAACGGCGAAGTCTCATCACATCGCGCACTTCGTCCGTTATTCTGCGGTCTTTATTTTTTTCGCTTGACATATTTCGTCCTCTGTGGTAAAAAAATTTTTATGAAAGAATTATGTTAATCACAAATTGGCAAAAAGGTCAGGAGAAGTTACCTGATATTGTATTATCATGGGAAAATTCCCTGATAAAGGGATTTTGGGTCATTATCAGGGAAAGTTACCTGATAATCAATGGTTAGGTGGCTAAGGAAATAATGTATGTGCGCGAAAATAGTAAAATGGAGTTACGATGTATAAATTTATTAAACATATCATATTATTAATTATCATGATGAATTTATTATCAATAAATCAAACACAGGCAATGGGTAAGATAACGGAGAATTCTGAAATGTATGAATGGGTTTTTATATATTATATGTCCTATGATAATAATCTTAGTCCATTAGGGGAAACAATACTCAAAGATATTGGCGATGGAATTATCAGCATGAAATCTGCTGTGGTTGTTCAAGCGGATTTCCGAGATACTGATAAGATGAAACGTATAAGTATGCGTTATAATAACGGTGTATTAAAACGCGAAGAAATCACTCTTGAAAGTGGTGATAGTTCTGATGAGAATGAGTATAAAAAATATCTTATATGGGTTCAAGAAAATTGGAAATCAAATAATTATGCCATTGTCTTTCTAAATCATGGAGGGACACTAAATAATATGTGTTTTGATGAAAAATTGGGAAAATGGCTTAATGCTTTTAAAACAGGAAAAATCTGTAGAGATTTCAATCAAAATATTGGTAATAAAGTTAGACTTCTCTTTTTGCAGCAGTGCGGACGTGGTTCATTGGAGAATATTTATAATTTTTTAGATTCTGCTGATTATATTATGGCATCACCTGTGAAAGTTGGTGCACCGAATACGTATTATTCTCAACTACTTAAATCTACAGCAAAAAATACGGAATTAACAGGAGCAGATATTGCTCAAATAATAATGGATGAAGATCAGCATTATACAATCTATACTTTAGTCAAAAATAATGAATTGAAAAAACTTCCTGAAAATTTAACTACCTTATTTAATTCAATAAAAAGATGTAATCATCTAAAATTTGGTAAATCATTAATGAAAGTATTTCAATTTGATGATGAGATAAATTATGATGTTAAGTCCTTTATTGAGGGAATTAAAGAATCATGTACTCAAGAAATTACAAATACTCTCAATCAATTCATTGATTGGTATGAAAAAAAACTTATTGTTAAAAAAGGAATTAAATCAAAAAATCGTTCACAATATTCAGGTCTTTCAATACATATTCCGTCTAAAGTAACTCAGGTGAATCGTTATAATTATTTACCAATTTATCAAGAAACAAATATTGAAGATATAATGAATTTACTAATAACAGTTCAGTCAGAAAATAATAAAGAATGAGCCACCTAACCAGTCAATCAACCGGACAGGGCTATCGCCCTGCCGGTTATTTCGTTGTTA
>JAIFKL010000272.1:6989-13887 GCA_020049595.1 Desulfobacteraceae bacterium | reverse complement strand
CGGAGGGGCAAGACCTTTCCGTGACTGCGAATTTGCCTTTATCCATCCCAAAAAGGTGAACGGCGTTCTGCTTGAACTGATAGATGATAAATGGGAAGAACTGAAAAAATAGAAAGATTCTCGGCATGTCTGATGCTTTGCCGTCTGCATGTAGGGTCATGCCGGCAGCGTGACCTCACGCTCCGGAGTGCTGAAATGAGCCGCCAGGCGAAATTTTAGCAAACATATAAATGCTAAACCGATTTTATAATATAAGATTAGGGATTTTAGCACTCCGGAGGACAGTCCGGCGGCGTTCCCCTGCGATAATCCTGTGAATCTCAGAATCCTGAAAATCCTGATTCAGATTTTATTCCTGACAAAATTTCAAATTCCTGTATAGCCCTTGCAAGCTTTATCTGCTTTATTTTTTTATTTTTTTTTCATGTTTTCCCAACTTTCGTGTTTTCGTGTTCCAGTTTTTGTTCTTGACAAAAAATAAGATTGATTTTATATATTCCTTTTTTAAACATTATGGTTGTTAAAACCTTAATCTGAATATTTGTCAAAATTGAAGTTATGAAGCTTCATTTATATTGTCAGGACAGTTAATAACAAAAAACGGAGGTAAAACATGGCAAAACACCAGACCCCGATGTTGGATCAGTTGGAAACAGGCCCCTGGCCGAGTTTCGTAAGCGACATCAAGCGGCAAGCCGAGTTCAGAAAAAATAATCAGGGCAAGGTAAATTATCAGATTCCCGTAGATGCATGCGATGACCTGCTGGGCGTCCTTGAACTTTCCTACAAACACGGCAGAACGCACTGGAAACACGGCGGCATCGTCGGCGTATTCGGCTACGGCGGCGGCGTTATCGGAAGATACTGCGACCAGCCTGAAAAGTTCCCCGGCGTTGCACATTTCCATACCATGCGTGTTTCCCAGCCTGCCGGCAAGTTCTACACCAGCGATTATCTGAAAAAGCTCTGCGATCTGTGGGACATGAGAGGAAGCGGTATCACCAATATGCACGGCTCCACGGGTGATATTATTTTTCTGGGCACCACAACCGCCCAGTTGGAGGAAGTTTTTTTTGAACTGACGCACACCTTCAATCAGGATTTGGGCGGCTCCGGTTCGAACCTGCGGACCCCTTCCGACTGCGTAGGTCAGGCGCGTTGCGAATTTGCATGTTATGACACACAGGCGATATGCCATGATCTCACCAATGAATATCAGGATGAGCTTCATCGCCCCGCGTTCCCCTACAAATTCAAGTTCAAATTTGACGGATGCCCCAACTGCTGCGTTGCGTCCATTGCCCGTTCAGATATGTCTTTCATCGGCACATGGCGCGATGACATCCGCGTGGATCAGAAAGCGGTTGCCGCTTATGTGGGCGGCGAACTGAAACCCAATGCCGGCGCACATGCGGGCAGAAACTGGGGAAAATTCGACATTCAGAAGGAGGTTGTTGCGCTTTGCCCCACCGGATGTATGCGGTATGAAGGCGGAAAGTTGGAGATCAACAACAGAGAATGTACCCGCTGCATGCACTGCATCAACGTCATGCCCAGAGCCTTGAGAATCGGCAATGACAGAGGCCTTTCCATTCTGGTCGGCGCAAAAGCACCGATTCTGGACGGCGCACAGATGGGAACGCTGCTGGTTCCCTTTATCAGCGCGGAACCGCCTTACACGGAAATCAAAGAAACCGTGATTGAGCCGATATGGGACTGGTGGATGGAAGAAGGAAAGAACCGTGAGCGGCTCGGCGAGCTGATCAAACGTCAGGGCTTCGGGAAGCTGCTGGAAGTGACCGGATTCAAGCCTGATCCCAGGATGGTTAAGGAACCGAGGTCCAACCCCTACATCTTCTGGAAAGAAGAAGAGGTCGAGGGCGGATGGGAGCGTGACGTCAACGAATTCAGGAAATATCATCAGAGATAAATTTAAGGAGGAGCAAAGATCATGGCATTTGTATCATCAGGTTACGATCCCAAAGAGCCGATGAAAAACAGGATCACTGACATCGGACCCAGAAATTTTGAAGAATTTTATCCTCCTGTGATTAAAAAGAACAAGGGGAAATGGCTGTATCACGAAATTTTGGAACCCGGTGTTCTGGTTCATGTTGCCGAATCCGGAGATGAAGTTTACACGGTAAGAGTCGGCGGATGCCGTCTCATGAGTGTGGAGCATATCCGGGAAATCTGTGAAATCGCAGATAAATATTGCAAGGGCTATCTGCGTTTCACCACCCGTAACAATGTTGAGTTCATGCTGGACGACAAGTCAAAAGTCAAACCGCTCGTTGATGATCTGATGAGCCGGAAACAGCCCGGGGGCTGTTACAAATTCCCTGTGGGCGGAACAGGCGCGGGTATCACCAACATCGTTCACACCCAGGGATGGATTCACTGTCATACCCCCGCGACCGATGCTTCAGGCCCGGTAAAAGCCACCATGGACGTTTTGTTTGATGATTTCCGGAACATGAGACTGCCTGCTCATATGCGGGTTTCTCTTGCCTGCTGTCTGAACATGTGCGGAGCGGTTCACTGCTCTGATATTGCCATTCTGGGTTATCACCGCAAACCTCCGATGCTGGATCATGAGTATCTGGACAAAATGTGCGAGATTCCGCTGGCAATTGCCGCGTGTCCGACTGCGGCGATCAAGCCGTCCAAAATCACGCTGCCTGACGGAAAAGAAGTCAAAAGCGTTGCCGTCAACAATGACAGATGTATGTTCTGCGGAAACTGCTACACCATGTGTCCGGCAATGCCGCTGGCAGATGATGTGGGCGACGGTATCGTTATCATGGCGGGCGGAAAAGTGTCCAACCGGCTCAGCACACCCAAGTTCTCCAAAGTTGTTGTTGCCTTCCTCCCGAATGAAGCCCCCCGCTGGCCCAGGACCACTTCGGTCATCAAGCAGATCGTTGAGGCTTATGCAAAAGGCGCCAACAAATATGAGCGTCTGGGTGAATGGGCAGAAAGAATCGGATGGGAAAGATTCTTTGAGAAATGCGAGATCGAGTTTACGCATCATCTCATTGATGACTTCCGTGATCCGGCTTATTATACGTGGCGTCAGACCACGCAGTTCAAGTTCTAACAGTTGCAGGTAACAGGTACAGGTAACAGGTACAGGTTGCAGGTAACAGGTACAGGTTGCAGGTAACGGGTGTCAGGTAAATAACTTGCGACTTGCAACCTGCTCCCTGTCACCTGCAACCTGATCGAAAAAAAGGGGGGTTTTTACAATGGAATACGAGGAAGCCAAACAGAAGATCGTTGAGGGTCTTACGAAAAAACTGAAAACCAAAAGTAAGTTTTATTTCAACGATCTGGCTGAAATATTGGGCGAAAAACCCAGAGAAGCCAAGAAAGTCATCAACAAGCTGGTGGAACAGGGCGTTCTTGAATACTGGTCGAGCGGCAGCACTTCCATGTACGGACTGACGGGGACCGGCAAACAGGCATCAGCCGAACATGAAGATTAAAAAGCATTTCTGAAAAAAACTGAGTTTCTTCAAGAAACTCAGTTTTTTCGACACAGGATTTTCTGTCTCCCGAACACTTCTTCCCATTCCCATAGCAGCATCCGACAGCTCCGGCAAAAGATTAATCGGTCCCGTAAGACTCGCTTACGCTCGCGGCTCAGTCCGGATTTTTTTTTAAGCCCGGCGATTTTCCACCGAAATCTTGAAAACATGATTTCAATAAAATGATTTAGGAGTTACGCATAATTTAACCGCAAAGTTACGCAAAGTTACCGCAAAGTTACCGCAAAGTTTTAAAACATATCTTTGCGAAACTTTGCGGTTAAAAAAAAGCTGAAATGGCGGACACGCTCCGCTTTGTCCGCCCTACGGAATATCAGACAGGTCAGAATCAATGCGGTCATGCAACTGTTGCGGCTGCTGACAGCGAAGCTCTTCTATCAGGTTATCAATAAGGCTCTGTTTTTCTTCTGATAAGCGGTCGAACTTCATTCCGATTTCAAAAACACATTTTTCAACTGACCAGTTGTACCAGCGTATCGTTATCTCGGACTCAAATGTCCCGCGTTCCGGCAGAAAAATTTTCAGATTCAGTTCCGGCATCGGATTTGAGACGATCATGCGGCGCTCGTCCAAATAAATCTGTTCTGTACAGAGACGGATGCCTGATCCTGAAAAATCTGTGATCGTCACCTTTATCTGTTTCTGAAAATCGGGAAAGCAGACTTCCAGAACACCGCCCCAGTAAACCGGATAACGCCTCTTGCGCCTGCGTTCCCTGAAGACAGTTTTTATCCTTTGATACAGAACGACAATGATTTTTGATAAATTGGGAGTCATTTTTTCTCTGCTCGATAAGATGTTATCGGAAAGCGGATGCCGGAAAACTTTCTGATCTGATATTCAGTTTAAAGTCTATATGATGAAGCGGGAATAAGTCAATGGGGTGGAAGGAGTATTGTAGGGTGGGCATGAAATGCCCACCCTACGCGCCGGGGAATAAGTCAATGGGGTGGAAGGAGTATTAATAGGCATTTCATGCCAATGCTGTTAAGTTAATACCAATTAAATCGTAAAGCGATTTTTCAAATCGCTTAAACCGCTTAAAAAGCGCCCCCGGCTTAAAACAGATACGGAGAACACCGTTTTTGACAGCGAATTGGTATAAGTTAAAAGACCGTCCGGAGTGCTGAAATGACCGCAGTTTTATAAGATGGGTTAGCATTTATACATCTGCTAAAATTTCGCTTCGCTCATTTCAGCATTTATAATTACTTGCTAACCAATTTTATATCTGTTTTAACCTGGGTCGGCCGCTCCGCTCTTTTCAGCAAAGTAAAACGGGTTTTAAACCCGTTCTACAGAAAAAACAGCTCTGCTAAAATTCGCTTCGCTCATTTCAGCACTCCGGAAGCACGCTATGCGGCTTTGGACAGCCTCACCGCGCAGACTTTGTATTCGGGAATGCCCGAAATCGGATCAAGCGCGGCGTTGGTGAGTTTGTTGGCGGCAGCTTCGGCAAAGTGGAACGGAATAAAGACGGTCCCGTCTGCGGCCTTGTCCGAAAACTGCACTCTGGCTTTTATGCTCCCCCGCCGGGACGCGATTTCGGCTGTGTCTCCGTGTTTCAGCCCGTATTTTTCGCCGTCTTTGGGCGAGATTTCCACAAAACTCTCCGGCGCCCGCTCGTTCAGCCCTTCGGTTTTCATGGTCATGGTGCCGGTGTGATACTGGTAAATCACGCGTCCGGTGGTCAGATACACGGGATATTCCGCATCGGCTGTTTCCGCAGGCGGGGCGTAGTCAATGGCATGGAATTTTCCTTTGCCGATGGGGAACTGCGCGGTGTGCAGCACCGGCGTTCCGGGATGCTCGGTATTCGGGCAGGGCCAGTGAATGCCTTCGCCCTCAATCCGCTCATAAGTCAGACCCGCGTAGGAGGGTGTGATTTTGCGGATTTCCTCGAAAATCGCCTCGCTGTCAGGATAAGACATGGGATAAGCCATGCGGGTCGAAATTTCTGCGGTGATTTTCCAGTCGTCTTTTGCCTGACCCGGCGGCTCCACGGCTTTTCTCACCCGCTGTACCCTGCGCTCGGTGTTGGAGAAAGTTCCCTCTTTTTCCGCAAAACAGGCTGATGGCAATACCACATCCGCAAGCTTTGCTGTCTCTGTGAGAAAAATATCCTGCACGACGAGAAAATCAAGATGTTTCAGGCAGTGTTCCGCATGATTCAGGTCCGGATCGGAAACCAGCGGATTTTCGCCGATGATATAGAGGGCTTTTACTTTTCCCTCATGCGCCAGCGGCACCATTTCCGTAGCTTTGAGTCCGGGTTTGGCGGAAAGTCCGGTCACGCCCCAGGCTTCCTCCATTTTTTTCAGCGCATCCGGATTATTCACCGGCTGATACGCTGTAAAGACATTGGGCAGCCCGCCCATGTCGCACGCACCCTGCACATTGTTCTGTCCGCGCAGGGGATTCACGCCCCCGCCCTCGATGCCGAGATTTCCGCAGAGCATGGAAAGATTTGCCAGCGATTTCACGTTGTCCGTGCCGGATGTGTGCTGGGTGATGCCCATGCAGTAAAGAATACTGCCCCGCTCCGCGTTTGCGTACATTCTCGCCGCGTCGGCAAGCTGCTTTGCCGGAATGCCCGTGATTTTTTCCACATATTCCGGCGTATATTTTTCAACCGTTTTTTTCAAATCATCGAATCCGGCAGTGCGGTTTTCGACAAAAGTTTTATCATAAATATTTTCTTTGATGATGACATTCATCATGCCGTTGATCCATGCGACATCGGTGCCGAGATTGGGACGCAGCCACTGATGGGCAAATCCTGCGATTTTGATGCGTCTCGGATCCACCACAATCATGCGTGCGCCCTTGAACGCCACCGCCCGTTTTGCAAAAGCGGAAAGCACCGGGTGGTTTTCTGTGGTGTTCGAGCCTGTGACGAGAATCACATCTGCTTTTTCTATGCAGCCTATCGTGTTTGTCATTGCACCGCTCCCGAAAGCAGCAGCCAGACCGGCTACTGTGGAGCTGTGTCAGAGACGGGCGCAGTGATCCACGTTGTTTGTTTTCAGCACCGCGCGGGCGAATTTCTGCGCGATGTAGTTTTCCTCGTTGGTGATTCTCGCTGATGTCAGCACGCCGATGCTGTCGGAACCGTGTTTTTCTTTGATTTCGCCTAATTTTTTCGCTGTGAGATCAAGGGCTTCATCCCACGAGGCTTCACGGAATTTTCCGTTTTCCTTAATCAGCGGTGTTGTGAGACGTTCCGGGGAGGCGATGAAGTCAAAGCCGAATCTGCCTTTCACGCAGAGGCTGCCGTAGTTCGGCGCAATATCTTCCACACCCGTGACTTTCACGACTTTTCCCTCTTTGACATGCAGGAACATCTG
>JAIFKL010000272.1:0-6958 GCA_020049595.1 Desulfobacteraceae bacterium | reverse complement strand
GGACATGCCTGCACGCATTCTCCGCAGAACACGCAGTCCGAATCTTTCAGGGGACGGTCGCCGACGGTGATGACTTTTTTCGCCGCGCCTTCATAGGCAAACTCAATGGCGTTGTTGACCTGAATTTCCCGACATGCCTGAACGCATCTGCCGCAACGGATACATCTTGAAAAATCCCTGACAATAAAGGGATTTACGCTTTCTATCGGATAAGGAATTTCCGGTTTGGCATATCGCTCGCCTGAAACCTGATAGCGGTAGGCAAGGTCCTGAAGCCTGCAATCTCCCCAGACCGGACAGAGTTCGGAACTTTTGTCTTCCTGATGAACCGCTAACTGAAACTGTGTCCAATTTCTATTGTCCGAACCCAGCACCGCGCAGTTGTGATTGCCCGAAGCCATCATCTTTTTGATGGTCTGACGACGGGATGCAACCACTTTCGCCGATTCCGTGAGAACCGTCATGTTCTCCGAAGCTGCGGTTTTACACGCAGGCACAAGGTCTTTTTCTCCTTTGACTTCCACCACGCAGATGCCGCATTCTCCAGTAGGGCTTGCGCCTTTCAGGTAACAAAGCGTGGGCAGATCAATGTCGTTGCGATGCGCGACCTGAAGAATCGTTTCTCCGGGTTCAAACGAAAAGGCATTTCCGTTTATAACTATCTTGTTTTGTTCACTCATAAATAGCATTTCTCCTTTTTTATTCCGTAGGGACACTTTACCGGCATATCCCTGAACGTCAAGTTCAGTTGGGTCAGATATTAATGCCTATTTTTATAAAAAATCCGAAATTTTGTCAATATAGCATTTACAGTAATTTGTCCAAGGCAGAACGGGTTTAAAACCCGTTTTACAATGATTTCAAGGTATAACGGGTTTAAAATCCGTTTTACTGAGACGGAGTATAACGGGTTTAAAACCCGTTTTACAATGATTTGATAAAAAAATACGCCGTAAATGCTGCCCAGCGCATCTGCCAGCGCATCGGCAATATCCGCGCTGCGGTACGGAACATAATATTGATGAATCTCATCGCTGACGCCGTAGAGCGCGGAAGCCGCCATGCTGAACAGCATCAGCCGGTCTGCATTGTCTTTCAGAGACGTTGTGCGGAAAGCTCTGAAAAAAAGAATGCCGAGAAGTCCGTATCCGAGAAAATGGATAAGTTTGTCTATGTGAGGAATATCCCGTGTTTTGATGGCGGAGGGAAATTCGGACTGGATAAAAATAAAAGCACAGTAAACGATGACCGGCATCCAGTAAAAAATAAAATTTTTGTATTTTTGTTTCATATTATGCAGCTAAAAACCGGTGGTCGGTCGTCTTTCTCCGAAAAGGACTTCGCAGGGCGCATTTTTGGTGACATGCTTTTTCAGTTTGTTGCACCACAGCGACAGGAATGTGCGGCAACTGCCGTCCAAAGCGTCTGTTTTGGCAAAATCAGCTTCTTCGCACCGCAAATCGCACCATTTGATGTTATGGCTTGTAATGCCTGCGTTTGTTGTCATGATGTGTGGCTCTCCTGTGAATATGTAACCCAACTTGCTGCCTATATAAAAATCCGATAATATCAAGGGGAGAAAAGTTGGCAATTTCAGGCATTTTTATTAACTTCCTGTTTTATACTGATCCGCTTTCGGTTTTTTTGCCGCAGACACACACAGACGCACACAGACAGATATCTGAAAACGGAATACGGCGTATATGCAGAGAATATGCCGTAAAAAACCAAAATCGGATTACTATATCATATTTTTTATTTTTACAGGTCGCAAGTCGGGTTACTATAGTAATCAGTTTTACTGCCTCTGAATTTTATGCTCAAACAAATCAAGCACTTCTTCCGTGTTTAAAAAAGAAACCAGATTCTTATCAATAATCGCCGTACCCAGAAAGCCCTTTATAGTGGTCGCGTCTCTTTTGACAGACACATCCGCATCCACTGTATCCAAAATCCGGGAACTGAGAATACCGGCTGCTGAACGGCATGTTTTCGGAATAATTACATATACTTCTTTCATATTTTCCGGCAAAGGACTTACCGGCAGAAGTTTCTCCAGACGGATCAGCGGAAGAACACTGCCCTGATAAAAAAGAAATTCCTGTTCTCCGACCCGCTCGATCCGCTTTGATTCGGCAAGTTCCAGCCGGGAAATCCCCGCAAGCGCCAACGCAAAATATTCGTCTGCCGCATTGTTGAAAATCAGCACCGGCTCCCGATGTTTTTTTTGCCGGTCACCGGCAGCGGATTCACGATTTTCAAAGGCTGCTTTCCGGCGCCGTTCCTCCGCCTCCAGTTCGCCGAAACGAAGCCCCGCGTAACCGGCAATCCCGGCAGCGTCCAAAATCATTGCCACCCTGCCGTCTCCCATGATCGTCGCGCCTGAAAAACATTTGGCGTCTTTGATGTGCGCCGACAGAGGCTTGACCACAATTTCCTCATTGTCAAAAAGATAATTCACATGCAGACCGAAGGCATTTGCGCCCACCCGCAGCACGGCAATATAAATATCGCTGCGGGGACTGCGGCGCCGGTCTGATATTTTTTCCAGCCGTCTCTCTAAAATTTCGTCCACATCAATATGCCATGCAGCCCCGTCAGGAAATGCTTCTTTCTTTTTTTTTCTTACCGGCGCGGTTTTCCGGCGGTCCGAAAGTCTTTTGCGCCTATCCGGCAATTCTTCGCCCGTATCCGGATGGATAAATGTAGGCTGAATATCTAAAATTTCTCCAAGACTGACAATGGGCAGAAGTCTGCCCCGCAGCCGCAACACATCGGATTCGCCGACTTTTTCGATTCGGTTATAAGGATCGCCGGCTTTGATGCAGACGAGTTCGGCAACATTGACCTGGGGGATGGCAAATCGGCATTTTCCCACGCCCACAATCAGCGAGGGAATAATCGCCAGCGTCAGCGGAATAATGATATGCACGGTTGTACCCTGTCCGGGTGTGCTGGAACACTCAATATGCCCGCCGAGCCGGCTGATATTGGTTTTGACCACATCCATTCCCACGCCCCTGCCGGAAATGTCTGTCACGGTTTCGGCTGTGGAAATGCCGGGCAGAAAAATAAGATTCAGCTTTTCGTTTTCACTCATCCGCCTCACCTGATGATAGGTCAGCATTCCTTTGGAAACAGCCTTTTCAGCCACCTTTTCCGCGTCAATTCCCCTGCCGTCGTCTTTGACCGTGATATGAACCTGCCCGCCTTCATGAAAGGCTTTCAGATGAATCTGACCGTGAGCAGGCTTTCCGAGCCTTTCCCGTTCTTCCGGCAGTTCAATGCCGTGATCCAAACAGTTGCGTACAATATGGGTGAGCGGATTGGAAAGCCCCTCCAGAATGGATTTGTCCAATTCAACGGCTCCGCCTTCGATGAGAAGTTCGGCTTTTTTGGAAATCTGACGGGACAAATCCCTGACAATTCTCGGAAATTTATTCAGAACATTTGCTACCGGCTGCATCCGCATCTGCATGACATTTTCCTGAATCTCGGAAATGACCACATTCAGATTCTGAACCAGCGGATTGACATGGGGATGTTCATCAACAAATTCGGCAATGGAGCGGTGCAACTGGTTTCTGCCCAGAACCATCTCTCCCACAAGATTCATGAGTTTGTCAATCAGCTCCACGCTGACGCGGATGGTTTCAGGCGCGGGGGAGACGCACGGCAGTGCGTCTCTGCCGGGGTTTTCCGGGTTCGGGGACAGGTGCGGCATCGGCTGTTCCGGCGATTGTTCCAGCGCGGCAAGCAAATCTGTTCTTTCAAAGCGATATATCTGCTCTTTGGGAATGTCTAACAACTGAGTGATAAATTCGGGTTCCAGAATGGTTGCAAAAACAAAATGATAAAAGCGTGTTAAATCCGATGTCGCCGAAAGATCGGCATGAAGGCATCTGCCGTATTCATTCAGTTCTTCGGCAAAAGCTTCCGGTGAGAATTTTTTTTCTTGGGAATACTTTTCCGCATCCGCTGCCAGCGCAAAAATATACATGGCATCGGCAATCGCTGCTTTTACTTCTTCTTTTCCGACATCAAAGACAGGATTGCCGGATTCTGCGCCGAAATTCGGCGTCAGCCTTATTTTTTGCAGGAAGCAGGTCACAGGTCGCAGGTTGCAGGTGTCAGGTTGCAGGTCAGCATGTCCCCTGTCACCTGAGACCTGCAACCTGCAACCTGCCCCCTGCCCCCTGCCCCCTGTAACACCGCAGATTTCTTCGAGTCTTGTCAATTCCTCGCTATGCGGTATATCATTGCTGGCATAAATATCATCTGCCATGACGCGCAGTTTGTCCATGGCGGCAAGCATCGCATCGGATTTTTCAGCATCAGGCATCATTTCGCCGTCTCTGATTTTTACCAGCACGCTTTCCAGACCATGACTCAAGTTTCGCAACGATTCAAATCCGCCCAAACCGGCAGTTCCCTTGATGCTGTGAATGGCTCGGAAAGCGCGGTTGATGAGATCGGGAGAAACATTGTCTCCGCTTTTTTCCATTGCGAGAAAATCCGGTTCCGCAGAATCGAGCAGCTCCCGGATTTCAGATACAAACTCATCGCTTAATTTATCGAACAGATTTTCATTGTTACAGACGGTCATAGCAGTAAGTTAATTGAGAATTGAGAATTGAGAAATAATTACTTCTCAATTTTCAATTTTCAATTCATTCGCTTTTATATCAAGATGCAGGGAAGCGATTTGTTCCAACGGCGGATAAAAGGGGCGGTTCATTCTTCTGATATCAACGGTTTTTATGTATGACCGGCATTTTTCGCAGACATCTGTACGGTATTCTTTTTCTTCTTCTGTATAGATATAATGAAGGCTTTCGCTGTCTGTATTTCCGCAAAAAGGGCAGAAGATTCGCTGTATCTGCCATTTATGCTGGCAAAATCCGCAAATCAGAACGTGTTCTCCCTGTCCGTCAAGAAATGAAATCAGAGGTTTGCTGCCGCAAATCGGACAAAAACCTGAAACCTGCGCCCTGAAACCTGAAACCTGCTCCGCGCACAAACAAAGGCTCGGCTGTATGCTGTTATAAGCAATAAAAGCAAGGGGTTTTTTATCAGTTTCCAATTCCTGTGAGATATTTTCAAAATACACATCATCTTCGTTAATCAGCGCGGCAAACAGGATTTTCGGATCAACTTTTTTGCTGTCAAAGGCTTGGCGGATCACTCGCGCCGCCGCAGATATATGGTTATCCGCTTTTTCCGTAATGAGGCAAATCTCTCTGAAAAGCAATTCGGATGATTCTGTATCTATTGCAAATTCTGACAAACTTAGGAGCGGAATATTTTCTTTTGCCCTGCTTTTGAGCGTTTCCTCAGAAATTTGTATGGGAGGAATATGAGTCCGGCTTTCGGAATCTTTCTGCGCGGTAAAAATCTGCTCGTAAAATTCCAGCATCGCGGTGTATGCGGGTCTTGTCTGTTTGATGATTTCAGCGGCTTTTCTGATCTGCTCGGAAGTGATCGCCGTATTTTCTGGCATGTTTTTCTCCATAAGTTTCTCGCAGAGGTCGCAAAGACCGCAAAGTTCGCAAAGATAACAAAAGAAAATTCTTTGCGCTTCTTCGCGTCCTTTGCGGGCTTTGCGAGAAACTTTTTTATTTCTCGCAAAGGCGCAAAGACCGCAAAGTTCGCAAAGATAACAAAAGAATTTTTTCTTTGCGCTTCTTTGCGTCCTTTGCGGGCTTTGCGAGAAACTTTTTTATTTCCGCTGATTTTACAAAATTCCGGAAGCCATACTTGTCAGGGGCTTAAACATCTTTCGCAAAGCCATCTGACGTGTCATGCCTGCCGGCGCATGATTCATCGCTATAGCATTTTTATGATACAATTCAGGCGCATAAGTAATAAGATAAATCACTTCCACATATTCGACATCAACAAGCTGCGCCTTCGGATAAGCCTTCTTTACCATATCAAGGCGTTTTTTGGCAAGCGAAACCATCTCTTCGCGTTCACCGAAACTCATGGCACCGGTCGGGCAGGTCTGAACACAGGCGGGCATAAGTCCGTTCTGAACACGGTCAATGCACATATCGCATTTGGCAAGAGTCCCGTCCGCACTCTTGCGGGGGATGTTGTAGGGACAGGAAGCGATAATTTCATCAGCATTGAGTCCCCGCGTGTTTGCGGTAAAAATCACCGCGCCGGTTTCCGAATCTTTGAATATCGCGCTCGGTTCTCCGGCAGTATCCCGGCAGGGCGGTTCTGCACAGTGACGGCACTGTTCCGGGAAAAAAAGCCATGCAAACTTGCCGTCAATCACCTGTTCACGCATTCTCACGACTTTATAAGTGTCAAAAGAAAGGTCCGGCGGATTTTCAAAAGTTCCGCGATTGGTGGTCTGTTCCGCAGGCAGATTGTGCCACTGCTTGCACGCGACCTGACATCCCCGGCACGCGGTGCAAAGCGTCGTATCTATGAAAAATGACTTGCTCATGTCAGTCTCCTTTTTGGGGTGCGGGGTTCGGGGTCAGAGGTGAGCGGCTCACCCCGAACCTCTCACCTCGAACCTCTAACCCTTTATAACATTAACCATAAAGGCTTTGGTTTCCGGGATTCGGGTGTTGGGATCGCCTGTGGGCGGCGTGAGAAGATTCACGCTTTCCTCTGTGCCGCTTTCGGGCCAGCGCCATCCGTAATGCCAGGGCATACCGACCTCATGAACTGTTAAGCCGCCGATATTGAACGGCTTAAACCGCTTCGTCACAATTGCCGTGCATTGCACCGAACCGCGTGCGGATTTGACGGTCACGCGTTCCCCGTTCTGAATCCCTTTGAGTGCTGCTAATTCTTCGCTCATTTCCACAAACATCTGAGGCTGAAGTTCCAGCAGCCAGGGCAGGGGCCGGGTCATAATACCCGTCTGCCAATGCTCCGTCACCCGGTAGGTCGTGGCAACGTAGGGAAATCTCGGATCGCAGGTCGCGTGCGCGTCCGC
>JAIFKL010000194.1 GCA_020049595.1 Desulfobacteraceae bacterium | reverse complement strand
AATTCTCGCTGGTACACTAAAATAAATTCGTGTTCTTTTATTCGTGAAACATTCGTGTTCATTCGTGGCGGAAAATAAACAACAATTTCTACAAACTAAGGAGCTTGCTATGGATTTCAAAGAGGTCATAAATCAGCGGCGTGCTGTCAATTTTTTTGATCCTGAAAAAAATGTTTCCGAATCTTTGTTGAAAGAAGCGATTGAATTAGCGGCAAAAACGCCGTCAGGTTTCAATCTTCAGCCCTGGAGTCTTATCATTTTGAAAGACAGAGAAGAAAAGATGAAACTTCAGCAACTGGCGTGGAATCAGCCAAAAATCAGCGAAGCGCCGGTAACACTTATCCTGCTGGCGGACAGACAGGGCTGGAAAGCCGGACATCCTTTTGTCGAAAAAAATTTCAAGGAAATGGTCAAGGCAGGCAGCATGAAACCGGAACAGCATCAGTGGTTTGCCGACACCTGCGCCGCGCTTTACGGCTCAAGCGAAGAAAAACAGCAGGCATTTGCCTGTAAGAATGCGGGATTTTTTGCCATGTCCCTGATGCTTGCCGCTAAAAGTCTCGGCTTGGATACGCATCCCATGGACGGTTTTGATCATGAAGGCGTGCGGAATGCGTTCCGTATTCCCCCAAATTACTGGATACCGCTGCTGATTGCTGTGGGCTATTTCCGTAAGGGCGCAGAACTTTCTCCGCCCAAATGGCGGAAAAACTTTGATGAGATTGTTGTAAAATTTTAATTGAAATACGCGGTCTGCGGTATTATGTTCACGGTAAAAATGAAACCCGGAATTGAAAATAGCGGAAAAGCAAAGAAACCGAGTTTGTTTAAGAAACTCGGTTTCTGAACCTATTTGAAAGGATGCCGATATGCCCCAACCAACTGTCCAGATTTATTCATTAAGTACATGCAGCCACTGCAAAGCCACCAAAAAATTTCTGAGCGACTGCGTGGTGAAATATGAATTTACCGATGTTGATCTGCTTCACGGAGATGAAAGAAAAGCCATACTCGAAGAGGTCAAAAAATTTAATCCGAAATGCTCTTTTCCCACCGTCATTGTCGGCGAAAAAGTAATTGTAGGATATAAGGAAGAGGAAATAAAGGAGGCGCTGGGTTTAAAATGAAACCGCAGGAACTCTTTGAAATGCTGAAAAAAACGCAGGAAACCAAGGGCTATTTTTTCAATAAGGACAGAGAAAGAGTTCTTGAACTGATGGAAGCCCTGCTGACCAATAAGGAGCGTTACGGTTATATGGCTTGTCCGTGCAGACTGGCTTGGGGAGACAGGGAAAGCGATAAAGATATCATCTGCCCCTGCGTTTACCGTGAGCCTGATATGAAACAATTCGGCAGTTGCTATTGCAATCTTTATGTGTCAAAAGAATGGAATGAAGACAAAATGCCTCATGCGTATGTTCCTGAGCGAAGGCAGTGAGAGAATTGAGAAGTGAGAAGTGAGAAGTGAACACTTCCTATTTCTCAATTCTCAATTCTCAATTCTCAATTAAAAAAGGGAGATAAAAAGATAAAAATGCTAAAAGTTCTGGTGAGTGATAATCTTGGCGAAGTCGGTGTTGAAATGTTCCGAAAAGAGGAAGGAATTGAAGTTGATGTGAAAACGGGCTTGTCCCCGGAAGAACTCAAAAACATCATCGGAAACTATCATGCGCTGGCCATCCGCAGCGCAACCAAAGTCACGGAAGACCTTCTGGAAGCGGCAACACAACTGAAAGTCGTGGGGCGTGCGGGCATCGGCCTTGATAATGTGGACCTTCCCGCAGCCACCAAACGGGGAATCGTGGTGATGAACACTCCCACCGGAAACGTGGTGACAACCGCAGAACATGCCATTTCCATGATGCTGTCGCTGACACGCAACATTCCGCAGGGAACCGCCACCTTGAAAGCCGGAAAATGGGAGAAAAAAAAGCTTCAGGGAAAAGAAATCTTTAATAAAGTTCTGGGTGTTATCGGTTTCGGAAAAATCGGCTCTATCGTTGCTGACCGGGGCAGGGGTCTGAAAATGCAGGTGATTGTTTATGATCCTTATGTAACGCCGGATCGCATCCAAAAAACCGGTTTTGAAAGCGTTTCTCTTGAAGAACTTTATCGCCGTTCCGATTATATCACGGTTCATGTGCCGAAACTGAAAGATACGATGGGTTTTCTGAACAAAGCTGCTTTTGCACAGATGAAAACCGGCGTCATGCTTATCAACTGCGCCCGGGGCGGCATTGTGAACGAGGCGGATTTGTATGAGGCAATCAAATCAAAAAAGATCGCGGGCGCGGCTTTGGATGTTTTTGAGAAAGAACCGCCCGGAAATTCGCCGCTGTTTGAGCTGGACAATGTGATCGGCACGCCGCATCTCGGCGCGTCCACAGCGGAGGCGCAGGAAAACGTCGCTGTTGCCATTGCCCAACAGATCATTGACTACCTGAAAAACGACACCATTGTCAACGCGGTCAATGTTCCCTCCGTAACCGGCGAACTTCTTGCAAAACTCAAGCCTTATCTTTCCCTTGCGGATCGCATGGGATGCTTGCAGGCGCAGCTTTCCAAAGGTCCTTTGAAGGAAGTAACGATTGAATATACCGGAGATTTTCAGGAACTTGACATGTCTCCCGTTTCCACAGAGATGATCAAAGGACTGCTGACGCCGATGATTAAAGATGCGGTCAATTCCGTGAATGCGCCGATTATCGCCAAAGAACGGGGCATAAAAGTTACGGAAACAGCAAGTTCGGGTTCCCAAGATTATCTGAATATGATTACGGTTCGGGCAACCACGACAGAAATGACCAATACCGTATCCGGGACCATCTTCGGTAAAAACGAACCCAGAGTTGTGAAAATAAACAATTTTCGCCTTGAGATGATTCCCCAGGGACATTCTGCCATTATCCACAATCTTGACCAGCCCGGGGCTATCGGAAGCATCGGTTCCGCACTCGGCAAAAACGGGATCAATATTGCTCAGATGCAGGTGGGGCAGGATCAGGACGGCGAACATAACGTCATATTTATCAGAACAGATACCTCCATACCGGATGCGGTTGTTGAAGAATTGCGGAACCTGCCGTTGGTGAAAACCGTAACAACTCTTGAACTTTAGGAAATTGAAGATTACTTCGCAGGGTCAGGCCGGCGGCGTGCCTCTACGAGGTTTGCTCTCGTTCCCACGCTCTGCCGCCCCGCCAAAGCGGGTTTGAAACCCGCTCTACAGGCTAATGTAAAGCGGGTTTGAAACCCGCTCTGCGCTCCTACGCAGAGCATGAGAGCGAGAAAGGCTATAAAAAGGAGGCGTTATGACAAAGGAGAAGAAAGATTTTGTGATAAATGACCGGAGAACTTCCTCGGATAAAACTGAAGACTCAGAGCCGGGAGCATCAGCGACCGGCTCTCCGAAAAAAGACGGGACAAAAGAAAAAATGCAGGCGCGGCTACCTGAAGTCAATTTCTCGACATTTATCTTTTCCCTGCATTCATCCGTACTTTTACAGCTCGGGCTGATAGAAGAACCCGGAACCGGCAGAAAAAACAAAAATATCACTGCCGCAAAACAGACCATAGATATTTTGGGAATGCTGGAAGAAAAAACCCGCGGAAATCTGACAACAGAAGAAGAAGGAATGCTGAAAAATATTCTGTATGATCTCAGATTGATGTATGTGAAAGAAGTGAGAAATGAGAAGTGAGAAATGAGAAATGTTTTCCTCTTCTCATTAAAGAAAGATTCTTCGCTCCGCTCAGAATGACAAACAGAAAGGCAGAATCACAAACAGGGAGGATTGCAAAATGGGTTTTATGGGTAAAAAAAGTAACAAAACAAAGCGGATAACAGACATTATCGCAGTTGCGGCGATCATCTTCGGACTGTCGGCATGTTGGCAGTTTTATCCGGCTCCCGGGGCAGAGGCAAAACCGGTGCCTGAAAGCTTCAGCCAACTGGCAGAAATGGTAAGCCCCGCGGTGGTCAATATCCGAACCGTAAAGACCCTCAAAGGCGGGGGCCGTGTGTTCCGTCATTTTTCCAAGCCCTTCGGGGATAACGGTGATCCTTTTCAGGATTTCTTTGAAAAATTTTTCGGGGAAGATCAGCCCAAAGATTTCAAGCAACGGAGTCTCGGAACAGGATTCATCATTGACGGACAGGGCTATATTGTCACCAACAACCATGTGATTGAAGACGCAGATGAAATTCAGGTAAAACTGAAAAACGGGGATGAGTATGACGCTGAAATCGTGGGACGGGATTCCAACACGGATATTGCGCTGATCAAACTCAAAACCGGAAGCAATTTCCCTTTTGTGGGTCTGGGAGATTCGGACGCGCTGAAAGTGGGCCAGTGGGTCATGGCTATCGGCAATCCCTTCGGACTCGAACATACGGTAACTGCCGGTATTGTCAGCGCAAAAGGACGGGTCATCGGCTCGGGTCCTTATGATGATTTCATTCAGACCGATGCTTCCATCAATCCCGGCAACAGCGGCGGTCCCCTGCTGGACATGAACGGCGATGTGATCGGCATCAATACTGCCATTGTCGCGGCAGGGCAGGGCATCGGTTTTGCCATTCCCATCAATCTGGCGAAAAATATTTTTGCACAATTGAAAGCCCATGGCGAAGTGACCCGGGGCTGGCTCGGTGTGGCAATTCAGGACATTACACCGGAACTGGCTGAATATTACGGCATTGACACCAAAGAAGGCGTTCTGGTGACGGAAGTTTTCAAAGGAGACCCTGCTGATAAAGCGGGTATGGAGCCCAAGGATATTATCATCGAGGTGAACGGCAAAAAGGTGAAAACGAGCAGGGACCTGACCCGTATGATTGCCGACATCGGCGTCGGCGAGGTTGCTGAAGTAAAAGCCCTCCGAAAAGGAACAGAAAAGCTCTTTAAAGTCAGTATCGCAAAAAGAGAGGATGAAAAACTCGCAACTCGTGATGTCAAAAGCGGGAAAGAAGATGAACTTGGGATTCGCGTATCGGCGCTGACTTCGGAAATTGCCCGTCAGTTCAATGTTGCGGAATCCGAAGGACTGATTGTTACGGGCGTCGAATCAGGCAGCAACGGCGAGAAAGCCGGGGTTCAGCCCGGTGATATTATAAAAGAAATCAACCATAGCCCTATAAAAACGGTTGAAGATTACACAAATGCAATCGGAGCCGTTAAAAAAGGCGAATCTGTCCAAATGTTCATCAGACGCATGAACAGCGGATTTCTGGTTGTCAAAGTGACGAAGTAGGGACACGCCGGCGGCGTGTCCGGAACCTTCGGTCACGCCGCCAATCACAGTACAGACAGATGTCCGAACTCTGATTCGTCTGATTTATCTGATTTGTATGATTTACAGGGCGTTTATCAGCGGAATCAGAATAATCAGACGAATCACAGTTCAGACAGCCGATTTGCAGGGGCATCGCCGCCGGCGTACCCCCCGTAATCCCTGAGCCTTCTGACACAAATCCTGTCAATCCTTTAATCCTGAAAATCCTGATTCAGACAGCGGTTCAACATTCCCCTTGACTTTTCAAGCTTTCATTGTAAAAATCCAGCAGAGATAAAATTGATCACGGACAGGTACAGGCTGAATTTATGAAAAAAACTCCGTAGCAATCGCTGTGTGCAGCCAGATCTTTCTTCCGAATCAGTAAGGATTATAGATTTTTTAAAGAAAATGCTTGACTTTCCCAAAAAATGAATGAACTCAACTAAAGGTGTGTCTGCTGTAAGATAAGGAAACCATGTAATGATTACCGAAAATTTCTGGTCAATAAACCGTTTTCCGGTTCTGTATGAAAACAATGTCCCCAAAGCAGTCATGGTGGACATGGAATCTTATAAAAAAATCGTAATGCTTCTGGATAACCTGATGAACCGGAATCCTGAAATCGGGGATGGGATTTCAGCGGACTCTGCAAACGTCAATAATGATGTGAAAGAACTTTTACGGGCTGCGGAAGGCATATTCGGGCTGTGGAAGGACAGGGAGACAGATGTTGATGCTTATATACGCAATATGAGAACGGATCGGGCTTATGGTGATTATTGATACGGACATTATCATCTGGATATTACGCGGAAATGACAGCATCAGACAGAAATTTGAAACGCTGGTATCGGGTTCGGGCGGAAAAGTCTTTGTAAGTCCGATTCAGATTGCCGAAGTTTATGCAGGATTGAGAGATGCTGAACGGATTCGGACGGATGAATTTTTTAAAGCATTACGGTTGAAACTGATTGATGAAGCGATAGGAAAACAGGCGGGTGAATTTATCCGAAAGTATCGCCAGTCTCACAATGTTACACTTGCCGATGCAGTCATTGCCGCTGTAACAGTTTATTATCATTTCACATTGTGGACATTGAACAGGAAACATTATCCCATGCTTTCAGAGGAACAGTTTTTTCAGACAGAACAATGAACAATGTTATACTTGCAGACAAAAAGATATATAGTAATCCGATTCTGATTTTTTACGGCATATTTTTTGCATATATGCCGTATCCCGCTTTCGGATATCTGTCTGTGCATGTCTGTGTGCGTCTGCGGCAAAAAAACCAAAAGCGGATCAGTATATTTATGAACCCATCCGCAAATATTTTAAATAAAATGCTTGATTTTTCCATAAAAATCAGTCATTTTTGTGAGTCACTCAAAAGTGTGAATGGACACTGTTAAAATATGAAAACCGAATTTTTAGCAAAAGCAGAAGAAAATCTTGCCGCCGCACAGGTCTGTTTTGACAGCGGACTGTTCAATGCCTGTGCCAATCGTGCATATTATTCGGCATTGCAGGCTGCTGTTGCCGCTCTTGCCCGTCACGGAATCCGCAGAGACAGAATTGATCACGGACAGGTGCAGGCTGATTTCAGCGGCGAACTGATAAAAAGACGGAAAATTTATCCCGCAAAACTGAAAAGTTATCTGTATGATATGCAGCTTGTGAGGAACAAAG
>JAIFKL010000046.1 GCA_020049595.1 Desulfobacteraceae bacterium | reverse complement strand
CCGATTTAAAACAAAACTTTTTACGCTCCATCACAAGTTCCTCCTTTTTTTAATTAAAAACTGTTTTTGTCACGCCTTTGCATCCGGCTTATTTTGTTAATATCTGACATAATAATAGTAAAATGTAAATAAAATTATCGCTCCGGTCTTTCAAAAACAGAGGAATATTTCCTATATTTTGTAATTACAGACAGATAGAAATAATTTGCGGATTGCATCTGTTTATGATAGCATAAAGTTAAAATTAGCAGAGACAGTTTCGACTTCGCTCAACTGCCGGGCGACTCCGCTCAACTACAGGCAGTTGAGCGGAGCCGAAACTGCCTCTATCCGGCGGAGAGAGGGTTGCCCAGAGGCAGATCAAAACGATTTGAAATAATAGAAATATCAGAAAGGCTCTTGAGATGACAGAAGAACAGATCATCGCTCACAGCAACGCAATTTTAAAAACACTCGCCAGCGATCCCCTGCCCATTGATCCCGATCTTACGCTCCGGCAGGTTTATGTGACGCCATCGGCAAAATACTGGGACAGCAGAATCAGAGACAAAAAAACAGAAACAGAAGCAAAGCATATTCCCAACATCATCGAATCTCTGAGAAATATCATTCAGGCATCCGCAGACCCGATTATCATACACGGGCAGCCCGGGCATGGAAAAACATCAACGGTTCTGATGCTGACCCATACGGTTCTTGAAAAAGAAAAACAGGAAAAGCCGCCTCAAAAGACATATATTCTGATGTATGAATTTAAAAATCTCGGAAGATTGGACGATAATGAAATCAGAATTTTATCGCTGCGGACGCCTTTTATTCAGGGACAAGATTTTTTTTACGGAAAACATACTGTGCTGATTCTCGACGGCATGGATGAACGGCAGGTCACAGACGGCGCGGATATTGCGCTGAAAGATTTTATCCGGCATCTGTTTCATCTTTCCGCGGAAGTCAACCGCCGGGATGATTCCAAATTCAATCTGATTCTTACCGGACGTTCCCAGTTTGTCAGGCAGATACAGCCCTCGTTCAGCGGAGATTATCATCTGTATGAAATTGAAGATTTTTCCAAAGCGCAGGTTGAAATCTGGCTGAAAAAATACTGCGAACAGAAACGGGTGAAGCCGGTCCTGCAATATGAAGATTTTGTCGCCAGCCATCTTGAAGACCTCATTCATCAGCCCATTCTGCTGACCATTGCAGCGATGATGTTTTCCGACACAGAGGGGCGCCGACTGATGGGAGATTTGCAGAAAGAACAGATTTCCAGAGGGGATATATACAGAACGATTATACGCTGGACTTATCTGAAAAAATGGCAGCGTCATCCCAACCGAAGCCATCTGCCCGATGAGAAAACCTATAACCGTTTTCTGCGGACTGTTGCCTTTATTTTGTTCCGCCGCGGGCAGGAAAGCATCAAAATCGGCACGCTGATTGAGGCGCTGAAAAAGGAAAACACGCTCTACGGCCTGGATGTCGTTGAGTTGAAAAATGAGCAGCAGATAGAAGACATTTGCCGGACCCTGGCAGTGAGTTTCTTTTTCAAGGAATTGGAAGAAAACGCTTTTTCTTTTATTCACAAGACCATCAAAGATTATCTCACGGTGGAAGCTTTTTTTGATCTGCTGAAAGAGACAACAGAAATTTTCCGAACCGGCAGACCTGAAAAAAGCTGCGACATGATGGCAGGCGATCTTTATTTTATTTTCGGGGGCGTACCGCTTTCTTCAGACGATCATGTTTCATTCCTGCAAGATGTGATTGCTTCCCGGAACAGCGATGCAAAAGAACTTTTCACGCCGCTGGAGTCATTTTTCAAATTAGCGCAGAGTCATGTTTATCTGCTGAAACATGAAGCAGGCAGAAACGCCGATCCGCTCAAAACCGAAGCAAATCTGCTCTCGGCTCTGCTTCACTGGCTCACGGAAATTTTCAGTTTTTTTCCGGAAGAAGAGAAAAAGAAGCGATACCCGGACGGGACCCTGCGGCTTTTTGAAAACAATGACGACTTTTATAAATTTGTCTCTTTTTTAAATGCTTCGGAACAGGGAAATTTTTCCAAACACCGTTTCAATCTCCGGGGATTCAATCTGAGCAAAGCCGCCCTGAACGAACTCAGTCTCAGCAGCGTAAGTCTCAGCGAAGCGGACCTGCGTTATGCGGACCTGTGTTATGCCAATCTGCTTGAAGCGGACCTCAACGGGGCAAATCTGAGCGGGGCCGACCTGAGTTATGCCACGCTCTGGGGAGCGAATCTTTCCGGTGCGGATCTGATTCTTGCGAATCTGATCGGCGCTGATTTGAGCGGGGCAAATCTTTCCGGTGCCAATTTTTCCGGTGCCAATCTTTTAGAGGCGAATCTTTCCGGAGCAAATTTAAGCGGGGCAAATCTTTCCGGCGCGGACCTGAGCGATGCGGATGTGAGTTATGCGGATGTGAGTTATGCGGATGTCAGCTTTATTGATCTGACGCATACGGATTTGAAAGACGCTGATTTGAGCAAAGCAAATCTGAGCTATGCGAATCTCAGCAAGGCAAATCTCAGCAAGGCAAATCTTTCAGGAGCGAATCTGAACGGCGCGGACCTTGAAGGCGCGAATCTGAACGGTACGAATCTGAGAAAAACGAAATTGAGAGAAGTGCGGGAACTGACCCGCAAACAGCTTGAAACGGCTGTCGCTGATGACACGACCGAACTTCCTGAGTATTTAACATGAATCGGACATAAAATTTTCCGGCAGCGGTGCAGAAGAGGTGATGAACCCTGTTTCTGTCATTGTTTCGGCAGGCTCAACAACCCTCTGAACGCAGCGAAGAATCTCAGTAAAACGGCCCGGCTAAAAACAGACAAACCCGTTCTACTAACAAATTTCCGTCGGCATGGCTGCCCAGACTGAAAACAGAGTTCCCCGACATTAATCTGTGTAATCTGTGTAATCTGTGGTAACTGATGACAAACAATAAAATTGACATCCTGATTATTGAAGACAGCCAGACGCAGGCAATGCATCTGCAATTCATTCTTGAAGAATTGGGCTATGGGGCTGTTGCTGCCCAAAACGGAATGCAGGGTCTTGAATTGCTTAAAAAAAGCTTTTTTCCCATTGTGATAACCGACTGGATTATGCCGGAAATGGACGGATTTGAATTTTGTCAGACCGTCAGACAGCAGGATTTTCCAGGATATGTGTATCTTATTATTTTAACAGCAAAAGACACCAAAACCGATATTATTGCAGGATTGGAAGCCGGCGCGGACGATTACCTTATCAAACCGGTGGACAAAGCTGAACTGGCTGCCCGTCTGAACACGGCTAAACGGATTATCAGGCTTGAACATTCCCTGAGGAAACGTAATGAGGAAATCGCATTGCTGTCTGTAACTGACCCTTTAACCAAAATTTATAACCGGCGATACCTGAACGAGCAGTTGCCCACCGCGCTTGCATATTCGTCAAGATACAATCATCCTTTTTCTTTAATGATTGCCGATATTGATTTTTTTAAAAGCATCAATGACCGCTACGGACATCTGACCGGCGACAGGGTTCTGGAGTCATTTGCCCGGTTTTTGAAACGATGTATTCGGGAGGGTGTGGACTGGATGGCAAGATACGGCGGGGAGGAATTTGTCATTGTCCTGCCGGAGACCAATGTGAGCGGCGCACACAGCGCAGCCGAAAGATACCGGAATCTGATTGCCGAAACAACTTTACTCACCGAGCCTGAACCGATATGTATCACTGCCAGCTTCGGCGTAGCCTGTGTTTATCCTTCGGGAGAAGGGAAGCAGATCACTCCGGAAGCATTGATCGAATCGGCGGATCAATGTCTGTATCGTGCGAAAAAAGAAGGCAGAAACAGGTGTTTTGCTATTCTGCTTGGGTAAAAGATGAACCGCGAAAAGCAGAACCACGAAAAACACGAAATTCTGTTTGACCTCGTTGACCTCGTTCCCACGCTCCGCGTGGGAACGATATACGGCCCTGGTTAAAACAGATAAACCCGTTTTACTGCTCGGGCTGCGCGTCCGGGTTGCATTCCCACGCGGAGCGTGGGAGCGAGAGGGTGGGCTTGATTGAATTATGATAAAAGTCCTGATAGTGGATGATTCGCCGACAACACGGGAATACCTGCAACACATCATGGAAGCGGATAAAAATATCAGCGTCATAGGCACGGCTAAAGACGGCAAAGAAGCCGTTGAATCGGTGCAGAAATTACACCCCGATGTTGTTACGATGGATATTCAGATGCCCCGAATGGACGGCTATGAGGCGACACGGAAAATCATGGAACAATATCCCGTTCCCATTGTCATTGTCAGCGCGTGCCTGATTCCCGAAGAAGTGGAAAACACATTCAGAGCAATCAAGGCGGGAGCGGTGGCTGTTGTGGAAAAACCCAGAGGACCCGGGCATCCGGACGCGGAACTGATGGCTGAAAAATTGCTTCAGACCGTAAAACTGATGTCCGAAGTCCGTGTCGTGAGACGTTTCAGACGGAAAGAAAGGCCGAAAAACAGGATGCAGCATTCGGAATACGGAAAGCAAAATGAAAACAGCCTGTCAGTATCCGATAAATTTCCGGGCAGTTCTGAATTTCCGAAAACCGGCAGTCTCCATATTCTGAATACCGATATTGTCGCTATCGGCGCATCTACAGGCGGTCCGCCGATCATTCGGACCATTCTTTCCGGTCTGAAAGCGGATTTTCCGGTTCCCATATTGGTGGTGCAGCACATTGCACGGGGCTTTCTTCGGGGATTGACAGATTGGCTGAGTAAAGAAATCAGCCTTCCTGTCCGCATTCCCGAACACGGGGAAACGGTCAGAAAAGGACATGTTTATTTTGCGCCGGATGATTATCATATCGGAATCACGAGGCATGGAGAGATTGTTCTGAGCAGAAAATTTCCGGCAGACAGCCTTCAGCCTTCTGTTTCCCATCTTTTTCAATCTGTTGC
Source organism: Desulfobacteraceae bacterium (assembly GCA_020049595.1). GTDB lineage: Bacteria > Desulfobacterota > Desulfobacteria > Desulfobacterales > JAIFKL01 > JAIFKL01. The sequence continues at coordinate 2,290 of JAIFKL010000046.1, read as the reverse complement.
AGAAGCTTTCGGAAAAAGGTCTGTGGGAATCCTGCTCACCGGAATGGGAAAAGACGGCGCGGCTGAACTCAGAATAATGCGGGAGAAAGGTGCGGTCACTGTTGCCCAGAACAAGGAAACGTCCATTGTACACGGTATGCCCGGCGAAGCCATCAATCTCGGCGCGGCAGGCTATATTCTTTCTCCCGAAGAAATTGCCGCTTTGCTTAACCGGATCAGAGCTTAGGAGAAAAGAGGATGCCCTCGGTTGACGATACAAATAATACGATTGAAATTTTGGTTGCTGAAGACAGCGTTACGCAGGCTGTGAAACTTCAGTATCTTCTGGAACATCATCACTACAAAGTCGTGGTTGCCCGTAACGGTCTGGAAGCCCTGTCTTTTGTGGAAAAACAGCGCCCCGAAATGATTATCAGCGATATTGTGATGCCGGAAATGGACGGATACGAGCTGTGCAGGAAAATTCGGGCAAACGAGCGTCTGAAAGGCATTCCGATTCTTCTGCTGACCTCGCTTTCCGAACCGGAAGACATTATCAGAGGATTGGAATCCGGCGCGGATAATTTTCTGACCAAACCTTATGATGAAAAACTGCTGCTCTCACGCGTGCAATATATTCTGATTAATCAGAGGATCAGGCAGAATCCGACATCTGATATGGGCATAGAAATTTTTTTTGCCGGAAAACGGCATTTCATCAATTCGGATCGGATTCAGATACTTGATCTGCTTTTTTCAACTTATGAAAGCGCGGTTCAGCAGAAACGGGATTTGGAACGGGTAAACAAAGAACTGAAAGACGCTCTTGATACAATTAAAACGCTTCACGGACTCCTGCCGATATGTTCGCATTGTAAAAAAATCCGGGATGAAAAAGGCGAATGGCAGTATCTTGAGATTTATATTTCCCAGCATTCGGAAGCGAAATTTACGCACGGCATCTGCCCGGAATGTAAGAAAAAACTTTATTCGGAATTTTTATGATGTTCAGATGTTATATCTCGTTCCCACGCTCCGCGTGGGAATGCGGCCCGAACGCTCTGCGTTCACAACATCCGGAGAGTGATGCTTTCTCATTTCATCACGCTCTGGTGGAAACGAGCATGGCTGCTAAACTTGAAAATAAACCCGCTTCTGTATTCCCACGTAGAGCGTGGGAACGAGATAATGATCTGCAACGAGATAATGAGATAATATATCTGTCGAGGACAACGCTATGCCCCCGGATATTCCGGATCATCTGATTTTCCAGTTGAGCCAAGTTCTTGCCGCGGAAACGGGACTCTTTTTTCCTGAAAACCGATGGCGTAGTCTCAGACGCGGCATTGCAGCCGCAGTACGGGATTTATCCGAAGAAGACAATATCTTATCTTACATTCAACGGCTGCTGTCGTCTCCTTTTCCCCAAAATCTTATGGATGCGCTGGTGAACCGTCTCACTGTCGGCGAAACCTATTTTTTCAGAGACAAAAGCCTGTTTCATGTTCTGGAAAATAACATTCTGCCGGAACTTATCGGCTCGCGTCTGCGCGAAAAACAACACAAGCTCCGATTTTGGAGCGCGGGCTGCTGTACCGGCGAAGAAGCTTATTCGCTCTCCATTCTTTTGGATCAGATGCTGCCGGATATGCAGGAATGGGACATTACAATTCTTGCGACAGATATTAACAGCGATTTTCTCCGAAAAGCGGAAAAAGGCATCTATCGGCACTGGTCCTTTCGGGAAACGCCGTCGCGGATAAAGGAAAAATATTTTCGGGAAAAAGAGAAACAGCTTTTTGAAATTTATCCGAATTTAAAGAAAATAGTCACTTTTGCCCGTTCCAATCTGACTTCGGCATCCTGCTTTGAGAATACGTTTTCTCATTGAACGCCTTGCCGGTTCGCTTCCCGAAAGGGGCTGGCTCGCGGTAAGCCCCAGTGAGACAAACTTTGTTTGTCATGACTCGTTGGAGTTTGTCCGATTTCCCGATGTGATTCTTCACAGAAAGATTTGATTGAAGAATCGGAATCCGTAAAAATCCCCCCTTGAGGGGGGCGCAGGGGGGTGTTTCACTGGTACAGACATCTCTCTGCCCGAAACAGACATCCCCCTGCCCCCCTTCAAAGGGGGATTTCTGAAGATGCAGTTCTTGTTTTGCATCTGCAACATACAGGATTTACAAATAAAAAAATATGACCGTTCAGGAATATCTCACTCAGATAGCTAAAAGATACAGAAGCGGCATTTCCAAAGAACACGCCTACCGTGTTGATCTGGAAAACCTGCTCCGCAGCCTTGCGCCCGATG
>JAIFKL010000061.1 GCA_020049595.1 Desulfobacteraceae bacterium | reverse complement strand
TTTGCCATACCCACGCTCTTCATGGGCGTCACACCGGCAAGGATGTAGCATTTCTCCGTCAATCCCATGTCAACAGCCTGTTTCATGAACTCCCGGAATTTCTCCATGTTGTAGATACACTGGGTCTGAATGAAGTCCGCGCCGGCTTCAATCTTCTTTGACAAACGATGCACACGAAATTCAAACGGCTCTGCAAAAGGATTGGATGCCGCGCCGATAAAGAGTTTGGGCGGAACATCAATTGCCTCGTCATTCATGAATTTTCCCTCATCCCGCATTTTTTTGACGAGCGAAATCAGTTGCATGGAGTCAATATCGTAAACATTTTTTGCTTGGGGATGGTTGCCGAATTTCTGGTGATCCCCGGAGAGACACAGCATGTTGCGTATGCCCATTGCATAAACGCCCAGAATATCTGACTGAATTGCCAAACGATTTCTGTCACGGCACACCATCTGAAAATTGGGTTCCATGCCTTCCTGAACCATAATCGCAGAAGCAGCCCAGCTTGACATTCTCACTACAGCGGTCTGGTTGTCGGTGATGTTGACAGCGTCCACATTTCCCTTGAGATAAGCGAATTTTTCTTTCAGATGTCCGACATTTGCGCCTCTCGGAGGACCGCACTCTCCGGTAAATGCAAAATGGCCCGCTTTTAATACTTTTTCAAGATTGCTTCCTGATTTCAGATCATCCATTTTGTATCAATTCCTCCCTTTTCGCTTTGCGGGGCCCGCCATCCCGTGCGGTGCGCCAGTCTTTTGCCGGTGTGATATGCAACAGATCAGCAAGTCTTCCCTGAGCAATCTTTTTCCTCACAATTTTATCCCAGATGCAGTCAACTTCTTTGGAGATTTCACATTTGCCTTTATCTGAACCGCCGCAGGGACCGTTCAGGAGGCTTTTGGAGCATCGGGCAATGGGACATAATCCGTCAAAATAGTGGATGATGCAGGTTCCGCAGCCTGCACAGCGTTCTTCCCATATTCCGTGAGAAACAGCGCCGCCGTAAAAAGTCGTATTTACTGCCGGAAAAAATTTCTGGTTCGGATATGCCTCGGACAGAAACTGGGGACCCACGCCGCAAGCCATAGAAATCACTGCATCATAATTATCAACAATATCTTTCAGTTGTTCGACGTATTCTGGATCGCACTGCCTTTCAAGGATTTTCTCGTCCACCTCAATGGGCTGTCCGTCTTTTTTCCGCCCGATTTTTAAGGATGCCGCCAAGACTTGGACTTCTTTCAATCCGCCGACATTGCAGACGGTAACGCAGCCTTTGCATCCGACGACTAATATCTTACTGTAACTTTTGACCATATCTAATATCTCATTAAGAGATTTCCGATCCGCAACTATCATGTTTCACCTCATTTTTTGCCACGAATGCACACAAATTTTTCACGAAGAGAAAAACAGGAATTAATTTAAAAATAATAAAACGAATTAAAAAGATTATCACTGATTTAATGAGATATTAGTGTTTATTTTACTCTTAATTTCTGTTCATTTTATTCAAAAAAATTCGTGCTTCATTCGTGAAAAAATTCGTGTTCATTCGTGGCGAAATAACTCACTGCAACCTTCAATCATTTCATTTATGCCGCTTTTTTCGTATTCAGCGGGCTGGGTCCCAGCTTTTTGATTCTTGCTGTCATCTCATTCGCAATTTCCGCAAATCTCGGTCCCATCGCCGACGAGAGGTTATACATCTCCACCCGCTCCGGCTCAATTCCCAATTCCGCCAATGTCTTTTTGACATATTCGACTCGCTTCCGTGCTTTTAAATTCCCGGAAACAAAATGGCAGTCGCCTTCCATACACCCTGCCACATATACGCCGTCCGCGCCGTTCTCGAAAGCTCTCAGCAGGTGAACAATATCCACTCGCCCCGTACACGGAATCTGAGTAATTTTCACATTGCTCGGATAAGACAAACGCATCGAACCAGCGAGGTCCGCTGCGGCATAAGCGCAATATTTACAGCAGAATGCAATGATCTGCGGTTCAAAACTGTCTGACATGATTTTCTCCTTTCAATTCCTTGTAAAACGGGTTTGAAACCCGTTCTACAATTTATCATCAGGCTGCCGAAAAGAGCGCATCGGTCTTCGCGTTGATCTGCTCGTCAGTGAAATGCTGCAAGGAAATCGCCTTGCCCGGACATTCCGAGACGCATATACCGCAGCCGTGACATTCGGCAGGCTCAATAACCGCGTATCCTTCTTCTCCGATGCGGGGAATATGGTAGGGACAAGTTCGTACACAGGTGAGACATGCCGCGCAGCGATCCGAATTAACCGTAGCCACCACGCCGCCGACAAGAATCCCCTTCTTGGATACGATATTCATGGTTCTGGACACCGCGGCCCGCGCTTGGGCAATGCTCTCATCCAATGACTTGGGATAATGCGCCAGACCCGCAAGAAACAAGCCTTCAGAGCCGAAATCCACAGGGCGCAGTTTTGCGTGTGCCTCCACCAGAAAGCCGTCGCTGTTGGTCGGAACTTTGAATATCTCAAAAAATTTCTTATTCTCATTGGCAAGAATGGCAGCAGCAAGTATGACTATATCCGGTTTTATCTCTAAGGGTCTTTGCAGAATATGATCTTTCACCGTGAGAGAAAGATTGTTCTGCTCATCAGAAATGAGATTCGGCGGATTTTCAGGATCATAGCGGACAAACTGAACACCTTTTTCACGGGCTTCTTTGTAGAGGTCTTCCCGGAAACCGTAGGAGCGTATATCTCGGTACAGAATAAAAATCTTCATCTCCGGGTTCATCTTCTTCAGCGTCAGTGCGCTTTTGAGGCTATGAGTACAGCAGACCCGGCTGCAATAGGGATGTTCCGGCGTTCTGGAGCCGACGCACTGAATAAACACCGCCATTTTCGCATTTTTAAGTGTGTCGCTTTCCTCAGTAATTGCCTGATCCAAGTCAAAATGTGTCAGCACATTCGGATGTTTGCCGTAGAGATATTCCGTAGGCTTGTATTCTTTTCCGCCGGTAGCAAGAATCGCGGCACCATGCTCCAAAATACTCGTCTTTCCGTTTCCGTTTTCAGAAGCAATTGTGGTGATGAAATTTCCAATGGTGCCGGTGATATGCTTAACTTCGGTTTCCAAAAAGACTTGAACACGTTCATGGCTCTGAACATCAGCGATGAGTTGTTTCAAATACGGCGCAACAGCTTCGCCCTGCCACGTCACGCGCAGGTGATGAGCAACGCCGCCCAACTGATTGCTTCTTTCCACGAGATATGCCTGATAGCCCTGACGGGCAACGCCCAGAGCGGCTTCCATACCTGCAACACCGCCGCCCACAACAAGTACAGCGGGTTTGACTTCCAGAATGACTTGTTGCAGCGGTTCCACATACGCCGCTTTGGCAACTGCCATCCGCACAAGGTCTTTGGCTTTCGCAGTGGCTCTTTCCGGGTTGTGCATGTGAACCCATGTATTCTGATCCCGGATGTTCGCCATTTCAAAGAGATATTTGTTCAGACCTGTCTCGCGGATTGTCTCCTGAAACAGCGGCTCGTGGGTACGAGGCGAACAGGATGCGACTACCACACGGTTGATGCCTTTCTCGACAATGACTTTCTTGATGTTCTCCTGCGTATCCTGAGAACAGGTAAAAAGATTGTCTTCAACATGAATGACATTCGGCAGGCTTCTGGCGTATTCCCGCACTGCCGGCACATCGGCAACGCCCCCGATATTGATGCCGCAGTTGCAGACAAACACGCCGATACGCGGCTCCTGTCCTGAGAAATCCTTTTCCGGAGGCAGTTCTTTGGTGCGAGTCAAAGTCCATCTTGCCTGAGACAAATTCTGTGTTGCCTGCGCGGCAGCGGCAGAAGCCTCCATGACTGACTGCGGAATGTCTTTGGGTCCCTGAAATGTGCCGCAGACATAAACGCCTTTCCGGCTTGTGCTGACCGGAGAGAGATCATTAGTTTTTGCATAGCGGTGAGTATTCAAATCAATGCCGATCCGTTTTGCAAGGGCTTCTGCATCTTTGGAAGGCGTAAGTCCGACTGCCAGCACGACCATGTTGAATGTCTCTTCTTTGAGTTCGCCGGATTCTCTGACATAGCGGATTTTGAGGTCGCCGTCCGCGGCGGGTTCTATTGTGTGAACCCTTGCCCGTATAAAGCGGACGCCGCCGTCTTGCGCCCGCATGTAGTATTTGTCGAACTCTTTGCCGTAAGTCCGCATATCCATGTAGAACACGGCTGTATCTAAAGGCGTTTCCGCGTGTTCTTTGGCGATAAGCGTCTGTTTGATAGAATACATGCAGCAGACAGATGAGCAATAACTGTTGTCCGCTCTGTTAATGTCTCTTGAGCCGACGCACTGCATCCATGCAATTTTTTCAGGGATTTGTCGGTCGTAAGGCCGCATGAGATGCCCTTTGTAGGGACCCGATGCGCTGAGAATCCGCTCAAATTCCAGACTGGTCACGACATTGGGATGATTCGCATAGTTGTACGTGTCAAAGGCTGATGGATTAAAAACATCATTTCCCATTGCTAAAACCACCGCACCGACTTCTACAGTGGTCTGACGCGGTTTGTCGTCGTAAAAAATTGCCTGTGCGAGACAGACTTTTTCACACATACCGCAGCCGATACAGATGCTCCGGTCAATTTTATAAGCCAGCGGCACTGCCTGCGGGTACTTGATATAAGTGGCTTTCCGCAGGTCCAATTTGCAGTCAAATTCATTGACAGCCGTGACCGGACACACATCCCGGCATTGACCGCAGGCAGTGCATTTCTCCGCATCTATATAGCGGGGATTGTTCCGCAACGTGGCACGGAACGCGCCGGCTTCACCTTCAAGCGTCTCCAATTCGCTGTTGGAAATAATGTTGATATTGAGATGTCGTCCCACTTCCACCAGAAAGGGAGATATGACGCACATCGCGCAGTCATTGGTCGGAAATGTCTTATCCAACTGCGCCATGAGTCCGCCGATACTCGGCGAACTGTCCAGCAGATGAACATAGTATCCCGCATTTGCCATATCTAAAGACGCCTGAATACCGGCAACACCGGCACCGACCACCATGACGCTGCCGATTGTCTTATTCTCACTTGCATTTGCCATAAATTTTTTCCTCCTGATTGAAGATATTTGAATGTAGTAAAAGCAAGGATTTTTTTATTTCTCGCAAAGACGCAAAGCCCGCAAAGAAAAGCTTCTCTGTAGCTTTGCGTTCTTTTCGACTTTGCGAGAACATTTTTTTCCAAGAATCAAAATCTTCAATCTCGACTATACTGCCGGACTGACAAATTTGGGGGTTCTGCCGTCAAAGCCCGCGATATCAGCCATGCCGACGCGTTCCAGTTCGTTGAGTCTGACAGACACAGTGTAAATCGGCAGACCTGTTTTTTCCGACATTTCCCTTACCGTGACCGGTCCCGCCGCGAGCAATTCCTGAATCATGGCTTTCTGGTACTCTGCCTGTACAGCTTCTTGCAGGATTTTTTTGAACTGCGCCGGATCGGTTTTCTCCTGATAGACATTCAGCTTTTCTGTGACCTGCCGTTCTATGCCTACTAACCAGCGGAGCCGTGATCCGCTGAGTGAACGGGCAAGTGAAGCCAATGCCAGCCTGTGTTTCTCTTTGTCAAAGGGACCGAGCTTGCGGATAGTCTCTGTCACTTCGGTGACGTAATCGGCAAAAGGCTGGGCTTCCGCCGCGCTTGCCCAGCGCAGATGCACATGATCACGCCCCACGCCCGATTCATCAAGGAGTTGCCCCAGCATGTCCATACGTCTCAGGGTGTGATAATTGCCTTCCTGATAGTGACAGTCGCCGAGATGACAGCCGCCGACAAACACACCGTCAAAGCCGTCCTGCATTGCCTGAATGATAAAAAGCGGGTCCACACGCCCGGAACACATGGTTCTCACCACACGTATGTTCGGAGGATATTGAATCCGCGACACGCCTGCGAGGTCAGCGCCCGCGTAAGAACACCAATTGCATAGGAATGCCAAAATCTTAGGTTCAAATTGACTCATTAACTTATAACTCCTATAATCAGCAGATCGAAAATTCCTTCCCTTTCCCCGAAGGGGCGAAGGAGTGTATTTATCACCTCTCACTTGAGGGAGAGGGCAGGGTGAGGGTGAGAGTATGAGTACACCGCCGCCACCCCTCACCCCGGCCCTCTCCCCAAAGGGGAGAGGGAGAAATGCGGCTGTTACGCTGCCGCGCCGCCGGCATGAATTGCCGCCCGAATCTGTTCTTCGCGGAAATGCTTCATATCAATGGCTCGCTGTGGACATCCGGCCGCGCATACGCCGCATCCTTTGCACAATGCAGAATAATTCTCCGCCCGGAAGCCTTTGCCTATGACTTTCTTCAGCCGTATCGCTCCGAAAGCACATGACATTTCGCACAGACCGCAGCCGATACACTTTTCCTCATTCACAACTGAGACAATCGGCTCAATATCTATGGTTTTCTTCCCCAGAAGCCCGGCGGCGCGGGTTGCAGCAGCCTGCGCCTGAGCAACAGATTCCTCAAGCGGTTTGGGATAATGAGCAAGACCGCAGACAAACACGCCGTCGGTTGAGAAATCCACAGGTCTCAGCTTGATATGGGCTTCAAGGTAGAATCCCTCATCATTGAGCGGCACTTTCAGCATCTGAGCAATTTGCTTCTGCCCTTCTGTGGGGAGAATAGCGGTCGCAAGATTGAGATAATCCGCCTGAATCTGCAAAGGACGCCCCAGCACATGGTCTTTCACAGTAACAAGAAGTCCGTCTCCGTGTTTTTCTACCTTCGGCTTTTCTTCAAGGGTGTAGCGGATGAATATCACGCCCATTTCTCTTGCCTTGCGGTAGAGTTCTTCCCGCTGCCCGAAGGTACGAATGTCTCGGTAAAGAATATAGACCCGCATATCCGGCTTTTTCTCTTTGAGACGAATGGCAGTCATAATTGAAGCGGTACAGCAGATTTTCGAGCAGTAGGGGCG
>JAIFKL010000305.1 GCA_020049595.1 Desulfobacteraceae bacterium | reverse complement strand
AAAATCCCCCTTTGAAGGGGGCAGGGGGGTGTTTCCGGCACCGGGGGGAAATTTGCGGTGACGCCGCCCGCAGCAGACACCCCCCTCAAGGGGGGATTTTCGGATTATCCCCCTTTGAAGGGGGCAGGGGGATGTCTCTGTCGGGCAGCAATCTGACTGCGGCAGCGTAACACCCCCCTCAAGGGGGGATTTTTCGCTACGTCGCCCCTTGCGATATTTTTTTCAATATTATAGGAGGATTACTCATGCTTAACGTAGAAAACACTGTTTTGATGATCGTGGATGTTCAGGGAAAACTGGCGCAACTGATGTATCAGAAAGAAGCACTTTTTGAAAGTCTCCGCAGAATCATCAAGGGCGCAACTATCTTGGAAATCCCCATCATCTGGATGGAGCAGATTCCCCAGAATCTCGGTCCCACGCTGCCGGAAATTGCGGAAGTCATGCCTCAGAACGTGAAACCCATCAGCAAATCTACTTTCAGTTGCTGCGGGAATGAGCAATTTGTTCAGGCATTGAAAGCGGCAAACCGCAGGCAGGTGCTGATTGCGGGCATCGAATCGCACATCTGCATTTATCAGACATCCACAGACCTGCTCGCGCAGGGATACGAAGTTCAGGTCTTGACGGACTGCGTTTCTTCAAGAACGCCGGAAAATCGCCAGCTCGGTATAGAGCGCATCCGGGACGCGGGCGGAAAATGCACCGGCGTGGAAATGGCGTTATTTGAACTCCTGAAAGCCGCGGAGGGTCCGAAATTCAAAGAAATGGTGAAGATCGTAAAATAAACAATGAAATCAGATGCCAAATACAGCCTTCAGCGAACCATGATCGTTTATTTCCTGCTGATCTGTTTTGCTTCTCTGCTGGTCGGCATTGAATTTGTGGTCGAGACCCATGAGAAATCCTTAAAAGAAGAATTGCTCTCCAATTTTGAGAAATATTCAAAACAGGAAATGGGAGCAGATGCGGTCTTTGCTCCCATTGACAAGCTGAGAAGCAAAGCGGTTCTGATGATTTTCATTATCTTATGCGTCATGGTGATCGTGCTGACCATGTTTATCAAAAACATCACCGGACCTTTGCAGCATCTTATTGAAATTTCAAAACAAATATCTGAAGGAGATTTGAGTCATACGATAACCGTCCATTCCAACAATGAATTGTCCGAACTCGGAAATGTGATTAACGAACTGTCGAGCAATCTTCAGGAAATTATCCTGCTTTCCAAGAATTTATGCTCCACAGGCAATGATTTTGTTGAAAAAACAGCTTTCATCTCGGAGAAAGAAACCCCGAATCCTGAAGATATAAAAAAAGTCGCAGAAGAGATAACTTATCTCAGCAGAGAACTTGAAACCCTGAGTGAAGTCATCGAATATTTCAACTTTTACACAGTAGAAAAATCAGCAGAAAAATCGGTAGAAAAACAAGATGATGAATGAAAGCTGGATAGCCTTTCCCGTAGGCATTCTGATTGCCACAGTGGTATCTTCCATCGGACTGGGCGGCGGCATTTTCTGGATGCCTTTTTTCCTGATTGTGATGAAACTGCGTCCCGAAGTAGCGGTGCTGACCTCGCTGCTGATTCAGACAGCGGGAATGGGTTCGGGTACGATTGCCTTTTTCCGGCAGAAAAGCGTGGATCACAAACTCGGACTGTTTCTGCTTGCCATTGCCGTTCCGGGAATTACCGCAGGCGCGCACATCGCAAAAAAAATTGACGCCGCACATATAGAAGTGATACTCGGTCTGATGGTGATGACGACTGCCTTTCTCTTTGTCTCTTCCAATCAGAAGTATGCCGACGCGGGAAATCCGAAAGCGGAAATCCGAAGTGCTTATCGCTATTCGTGGGTGATTGTGCCGGCGTCTGTGATGAGCGGCATGTTGAGCGTCAGCATGAGCGAATGGCTCATACCGATCATGCGGAGCCGGCTGTCTTTGCGGATGAGCAGCGCCATCGGCACCTGCATTTTCGTTGCCTTCGGGACCTGTGTGATCGGGTCGGCGGTTCATCTCCTCACAGGCGGAACAGCAAATTTCTCCATTGTGCTGTATGCGACACCGGGCGTTATCATCGGCGGGCAGATCGGACCGAGAATCACGAAACGCATCAATGAAAGGCTGTTAAAAGAAATTTTTATCTTCATTCTCACGCTGGTCGGCATTCACCTGATTTATAACTCATATTAAGGGAATCTGCCTGTTTTTAGCGGGCGATAAACTGCCCGGCTGAAAGATCATACGCTTAGTACATGACTGCATTAATTCTGAGGAGTGCGGAAATTTTATTTTTTTCCTTGCCTCTGCAAAAATGCCCATTTTATTAAGATTGGTTTTGCACTCCGGAGCCCAGCCTGCTTTAGCAGGCTTGAGCTTTCAGCTCCGAAATTTATTTCGGAGATTTGGAACGCCCTGAATATTCAGAGAATCTGATGAAAAAATCTGCCGCCGATAAAAAATATCTTTATACCGTGATATTCTGCTTGACATATTACGTCAGTCATAATATTCATAGTGCATTCAGGCGCACAAAAAAAGCCCCGTTTCACCTCGCTTTTTTATTATTTAATTCTGTCATTCAATATGTTGAATTTTGAAATAAAAAAATATTGTGAAAAAAGAAAGGAGAACAAGGAATGGAACAGGAAAAAAGCAACAAAATCATAACCATAACACTGACAATTCTGCTGGGAGTGTTTCTACAGGTCGTGTTCGGTTTTGCCGACAGCATGGACACGCCGAACAAAGCTGTCGCGGAATTTGCAAAAGCCTATTACCGGTTTGACAGATGCGGCATGGCAGCCCGTCTTTGCAAGGAATCCGGCGCGGCGGATGGTGTGAACACGGTGGACCGCTATGTTTACAATGCTTATGAAAAAGCCAAATCACTGGGCTACGGTATGTATTACATGAAAGAAAAACTGTATGATCTGAAAACTTACACCCTTGAAACAAACGGTTACACCAAAGCCAAAATCCGGCTGGTCTGCGAGCGGAAACCGCCCGTACAGTCCTTTTTTACCGGCAGACCCGCTGTTGAAGTGGATGAAACTTTTGACGTGATGCTGGAAGACGGCAGGTGGAAAGTGTGCGGAAACCCTCTTTCTCTGCATGAAGGATAAGGGCTTTTATCTTTATGCCTTCGGAGCATTCTTCCTCACATCAGAATTTAAGCTGTTATACGGACATCAGAAAGCGGGCGTGTCAGATTGCTGTCCGCTTTCCGACGCCTGATTTTTTCAGAGATTTTTCCGATGCTGTCAGTTTGTCTGAAAAAACTTTTCAAACCGATCCGATTGTTGTCCGCTTATATGCTTTTGTGGCAGAAAAATTAGAAAATGATTTCGGGCATGGTCTGGAACATGCGGTGAAGGTGACACGGGATGCCGGCGCGCTGACGCTCATTGAAGGCAAAGCTGCGGGCTGCTATTCGGATGATTTTATCAATCGGAGGCTTGTCATTTCCCAATCCGCCGGCCTTCTTCATGATATAAAGCGCAAAGAAAAAAATCACGCCGTAAAAGGCGCTGAGTATGCCGGAATTTTACTCAAAAATTACCCCTTTTCTCCCGATGAGGCAGAAGACATCTGTCAGGCAATACAAAATCACGAAGCATTCAAAACACCCTTGGAAATCAGTACCCCTCAGGGTCTCCTTGTCTCCGACTGCCTTTACGATGCGGATAAATTCCGCTGGGGACCCGACAATTTTACCGGCACGGTATGGGATATGGTGTCTTTTTCCCAAACGCCTCTTTCGGAGTTTGTGGCCTTTTATCCGAAAGCAATGCAGGGTCTTGCAAAAATCAGAGACACATTCCGCACGCGCACCGGAAAAAAATACGGACCCCAGTTTATTGACACCGGTCTTGCCATCGGAGAAGAATTATACAAAGTGATAACAAGCGAATTTGTCCGTTTTATATGATCTGTACCCCACCGAAATCCTCATATTTTAAAATGCTTACGGAAAGTAAGAACAAATACCTGAACCGGATGCCTGTTTTTCTGTCATTTCGACCAAAGGGATATCCGGATTTTCGATATAATAAAAAATGTCTGATATTTTAGCTATTTATGGAAGTCCGAGACGAAACGGCAACACCGCAGCTTTATTAAAACATGCGGTACAGGGCGCACGCGACGCAGGTGCCCGGGTGGAAGAAATTGTTCTCCGGGATATGAAAATTTCCCCCTGCCTTGAAATTTACGGATGCAGAGAAACCGGGCGCTGTGTCATCAAAGACGATTTTCACAAAGTCTGCGATCTCATCGCCGCATCCGACGGCATCATGCTTGCCTCCCCGATTTTTTTCTACACGGTCAGCGCACACACAAAAATACTGATGGACCGCTGTCAGTCCTTATGGGTGAAGAAATACTGGATTGAAAAAACCCCCTTTTCCGGTCAGCAAAACGCAAAACGCAAAGGGCTTTTCATCTCTGTCGGGGCTACAAAAGGAAAAAAACTTTTTGACGGCACTCTTCTGAGCGTCAGATATTTTTTTGATGTTTTAGATACGCAACTGTGGAAATCGCTTTTATACCGGGAACTTGATTTTGAAGGGGATATTCTGAAGCATCCCGAATATCTGAATGAAGCATATAACTCCGGAAAATCGCTTGCAAATCTTGTATAAGCGTCGGAAGGTTTTCAGGGTAGTGATATATTCAAAGATCGGTCTTTTCAGATCGTAAAGCGCCCCCGGCTGAAAACACCCGGCTGAAAACAGATAAACCGCTTAAACCGCTTGAAAATCGCCCAGGTTAAAAACAGACACGGAGAACACTGTTTTTGACAGCGGATTGGTATAAAACCATTAGGGTATGCTTTTGCACCACTCCGTTTTCAGAAAAATGCCGCCGGCAGACGCAGACAGATTCCCCCACAGCTTAAATTCCTGCGGCTCTGATGATACCAATTCGCTTTCAAAGCTAGGTCTTTTCAGACCGTACAGCGATTTTTCAAATCGCTGTCTGTTTTAAGCCGGGCGCCTGAAAAGCGCCAGGGCTGAAAACAGACACGGAGAACACAGTTTTTGAAAGCGGATTGGTATGACTTGTGACAATTAAAAAAATTTCCCCCATCCGGGGGAGCGGACAAATAAGGATTTTTTTATTTCCTGGCAGAACCGGTTTGTCTGTTTTTAACCGGGGCCGTTCTACGGACTGAATATCAAAAAAACGAGAGGAACAAATGGAAGAAGGAAAAGTAAAAGAATTGGAAGCAAAACTTCGGGAAATGTTTGAGGATAATGATTCATCCCGGAGCAAGGACAGACATAAGCAGGCAAAACCTGTCAATTTCGTTATCCGCCGCCGAAAAGGCGAAGCTGATAAGCGAATTCCGCTGTCCTAAATTGCAGGGTGGGCGGAGCGTAATCCGCCTTTCATCTGTCCGATGTGTGTTCCGCCCACCCTGCGTTTAAAGTGCAGTTTAAGTGCAGACCGCATCGGAACAAAAAAGGGGGAGTTTTTCTTTTTGAGAGACAAGCCTTTATGATAAAATTTATATTATTATAACAGATTGTTATTTGCCGGTTTGCCTCGGATATGATGATCGGATTTCAGATGGAGTGATGATTGCCTCCTGTGCATTTGTTCACCGCTTAACGCTTGTCTCCAATAATATAAAGCATTTTCAGAAAATCAAAGGGCTTAAAATTACAAACCGGGCAATTTGATTGCTCTTGTTGCAAATCCGAACCCTGATTCACAGGATTAAAGGATTTTCAGGATTTGTGTCGTACCGTTCACGATCGGCAGGGGCTGCCCCCGTGGCTGCCCTTTGTCTGTATCCGTTCCGGCAGGGTAAGCACAGGGGGCTTACCCCTACATTTATTTGAAACCGTAAGTTCTGTGACTGGGCAGAGGATGTGCTTTATGAAGTGATGATAACCGGAGCCTACGCTTCCGAAGAGAAGCGGTTTTCAGAACCAAGCAGATTCAATTCACTTTATCGTATGGCTGAAGATGATGCGGCATTGGAGAGAATGTTGAGGACACGCAGGAAAGCACTCATGGATGTCGGCTTTGATTCAGTGACAGCTACATTCAAAGCTGTCGAATCCATTCGGAAAGATACAGGCATTGATGTGTCAGTCTGAAGTAAGAAACAACATTCATCCGAATTGAACAGGAGGGTAATAAGCTTATGAATTGGACGCTTGAAAAAGCCGGTCAGCATTTCTCCGAACTTATCCGCGAAGCAGCGCACGAGCCGCAGACAGTTTTTGACTGTAACCGGCTTGTCGCTGCGGTAATTGATGCTGAAACATTTAAGGAATTTGAAAACTGGCGCATACAGCGGGAAAAGTGTTCTCCGGCAGATAAATTTGCGGAACTGAGGCGTTTATGTCTTGATGAAAGCTATTCTCTGGAACTGCCGGATCGCTGTGACCGTAATAATGTTTTCAGCGAGAGTCGGAATGAACTGTCTTTGTGATACGAATGTGTTAAGCGAACTCTGCCGCCCCTTTCCGAATCAGGGCGTTATTGAATGGACGCATACCGTTTCGGAAATTTCTCTGAGCGTCATCACGGTGGAAGAAATTTATTTCGGACTGACCCGGCGTCCCAATGTCCGAATCCTGAGATGGTTTGAAGCCTTTGTGACAGATAACTGCTCTGTGCTGTCTGTTAATGCAGAGATCGCAGAACACGCCGGACAGTTGCGGGCGGAACTGAGCTTGAGGGGACAGACCCGCACTCAGGCAGATATGCTTATCGCCGCGACAGCCTCAGCACACGGACTTGCTTTGGTCACAAGGAATGAACGGGATTTTGCAGACTGCGGCATTGTTGTTATCAATCCGTTTTCCTGAAATTTAAACATGATGAAAGGATTAAAGGATTTTCAGGATTTGTGTCCAGCCTTCCGGAATGTTGAATCTTCGTAGGGACATGCCGGCGGCGTGTCCCCGAAAATATGAACAGCAATCATGCAAATCCTTTAATCCTGTAAATCAGGGTTCAGACCTTCCCATTGTCCGAACCCTGATTTTCAGGATTAAAGGATTT
>JAIFKL010000274.1 GCA_020049595.1 Desulfobacteraceae bacterium | reverse complement strand
TACGGTGGTCCGCAGCTATCCGCACGACCGTAACGCCTTTACACAGGGGCTTGTTTTTGAAAAAGGTTTTTTTTATGAAGGCACGGGGATTCACAGACAGTCCGAGCTGCGGAAAACAGCGTTGGAAACCGGATCCGTTCTGCAATCCCGTAAACTGCCCGATGAATTTTTCGGTGAAGGCATAACGATTTACGGCAACAAGATCATTCAACTGACATGGCAGTCGCACACCGGCTTTGTTTACGATAAAGAGAGTTTTGAACTGACAGACACATTCCGCTATCCGACAGAAGGCTGGGGCATCACATGTCACAGTCAGCAGTTGATAATGAGCGACGGCTCTTCATCTTTGTATTTTCTGAATCCGGAAACATATAAAACAGAAGGACAGATTACTGTGCATGATGCGGACGGTCCCGTAACCCGCCTGAACGAACTGGAATATATCCGGGGAGAAATTTATGCCAACATCTGGCAGAGCAACCGCATCGCAAGGATTGATCCTCAGACCGGCAGGGTGACGGCATGGATCGAACTGGAAAATCTTCTGAGTTTTGAAGACTGCCGCTATCCGGTTGATGTGCCAAACGGCATTGCATATAACGCTGAAAAAGACCGGCTCTTTGTAACCGGAAAACTCTGGCCCAAAATTTTCGAGATCAGACTGGTTCAGAAGTAAGCGGTGTCTTCTGTTTGAAAATCCCTGTTTCCTGTCCTCAGGGCTGATGCCCTTAATTCTTTGAAAATGCTAAGTTTCCACTAAGGACTTCCTCAGAACTGCCTATCGAATCACCGGTAGGGACATATTGCCGACATACCCCTGCGATTCCGTTTTTTTTCACAACTCATGAAAAGATAAGCGAAGAAATGACTTTAGATGATTGACTTATTTTCCGAATTGTTTTAAAAGAGAGGTAAAGACAGGTGAAAAAAAGAAATATCCTGAAATTAACATCAGAAAAGGAGATGGCTATTTTGAAAAAAATACTGACAAATCTGCTTGTAATTGCTGTTTTTTTCGCTTTTCAGCATCAGGCAGCAGCCTCAGAACCTTTGCCTTTTGCGGAAGAAACAAAACCTTTGATGCAGCAGAAAGGCTTTCTGCCGCCGATTCAGACGGATGAATCTCAGTTGTCTGCTGTGGAAAAAATATATGTTCGCCATTTCAAATTGGAAGGCAACACGGTTTTTTCTGATGCGGAACTCTTTCCGATTCTTGAGCCTTATCAAAACCGCAAGATAACGCCTGAAGAATTGCAGGAGGCGAAAAACAAGCTGACCCGCTATTATTATGATAACGGTTATGTGAACTCGGGGGCTGTACTTCCGGATCAGAAAGTGGAGAACGGGATTATTGTCCTGCGTATCATTGAAGGAAAACTGACCCGCACAGAAGTTGTCGGGGAACCCCGGCTCAAAAAGCGATATGTTTCCAGCCGTCTGGAACTGGCGACATCGGGCGACAAACCTTTGAATGTCAACTTCCTTCAGGATCAGTTGAAGATTCTGAAACAGGACCCCCGCATTGAAAATGTCAACGCGTCGCTGGGCCCCGGGTTCGGACTGGGCGAGGCTGTCCTGAAAGTGGGAATTGACGAAGCAAGACCGTATCATCTGTCTTTGAAATTCAACAATTACAATTCGCCGAGCATCGGACCTTATCGGGGAGAAGTAGAATTCAGCCATCTGAATCTGACAGGATGGGGAGACGCACTGACCGCACAATATGCGCTTACAGAAGGCTTGGATGAATACAAGCTGAATTACAGCATTCCGCTCACCCGCCGGGATACCACGCTGTCTTTCAGCGCGGAACGCTCTGAAGCCTTGGTGGTGGCGGAACCTTTTTACAGCGCCGGTACGGATATCCGAAGTGAAATCACGACATATTCGGCATCCCTGCGTCACCCTTTTTACAAAACACTTGCCGCAGAATTTGCAGCCGGGCTGAAGTTTCAGAAGCGTCACAGCGAAACAAGGCTTAAAGACGAACCTTTTCCCTTTCCGTTTTCCGGCGCGGATGAAAACGGTGAAACAGATTTTAATGTATTCCGTTTTTCACAGGAATGGGTGAACCGAAGCCTTACAAGCGTGCTTGCCGCGTATTCAAATTTTTCTTTCGGAGATGTTGACGGCGGAGAACTTGACGGCAATTTCTTTTTATGGCTGGGTCAGTTTCAGTGGATTAACCGGATAGCCTTTCTGGACAGTCAGGCAATCTTTGCCGTAAATTTGCAGCTTTCCAAAGACACGCTGGTGTCGGCGGAAAAATTTTCCATCGGCGGCTCCTCGACCGTGCGGGGTTACAGAGAAAACCAGATCACCGCAGACAACGGCATCAATGCTTCTCTTGAATGGCGGATTCCGGTGATACAGTTGAAAATACCGCGCCTGAGCAAAGAACCGGGCGACGGTATGCTGCATCTGTGTCCCTTTTTTGATTTCGGGAAAGGATGGAACGCCGACCTTGAAGACCCGGAAGATGATACGCTCTACAGCGCTGGTGTAGGCGCACGGTGGTCTGTCGGTAAAAATCTGAATGCAGAAATCTATTGGGGAAAAGCCCTTAAAACTGTCGAAGACCCGGGGGAGTACGATATTCAGGACGACGGTATTCATTTTCAGATCAGTGCGGAACTTTTTTAATTGAGAATTGAGAATTGAGAAATAAGAAGTGTTCAATTCTCAATTCTCAATTCTCAATTTATATTTGCAAGGATACCATGAGATTCTCAATCATGTTGAAATTAGTGTTAATCTTTGTGACGGTTATTATCGTACCCGTGGCAGTGATTACACTTCTGAGTTTGTGGATTAACATCAGCCGTCTGGAAACAGATTTGCAGATCAGCAGCACAAAAGCCCTGAACAATGCCAAAAACATGCTGACAGAGCATGTTCAGCGCGCCGAAAATATCGCTCAACTGCTGTCTGTTACCAGTGAAATAAAAGAAAATCTGAGGAGCGAAGAAACTCGGGCTGCTGAGATACAACAAACGCTGGATGACAAACAGGAAATGTGGTTTACCGCGATTGTGGAGGTCTTCAACAGTGAAAAAAAATTCATCGCCCGCAGCCTAACCCAAGGCGCAGACCTGACACCTTTTTTTACACTTTCGGAAGACCCTGTTATTTCTGACACTCTGGAGAATCTGGAAAAGCAGTCCGATTATTTTGTTTCCCGAAATCAACTCA
The DNA here is from genome assembly GCA_020049595.1 of Desulfobacteraceae bacterium. Lineage (GTDB taxonomy): Bacteria > Desulfobacterota > Desulfobacteria > Desulfobacterales > JAIFKL01 > JAIFKL01. The sequence continues at coordinate 3,833 of JAIFKL010000274.1, read as the reverse complement.
GCATCAAAGCGGCAATGCCGATTATCAATACCGAGACATTGGAAACACTGGGAACAGTGGTTGTCACGTTTCCATTCAATGCCTATCTGCTCAAGACCATTAAGGAGCGGATACAGGCAGAGGTAACGCTGATGCTGATATCGGAATCGGTACTGGAAGCCGGAAACCCGATGATGACAGACAGCAGCAGCATTGTCAGCACCATTCAGGATGAAAAAGGCGCATCACTGGCAAGCTCTTTGAAATCCTCGGTTTTCCGAGATTCTGTTAAAACAGACCTGATGAAAGAGAAAACTGTCCGGCAGCAGGAGCATATCGGTCCCAATTATTACGCCACCACATATTCTGTCCTGAAAAACAGAGATAAGAAGGCAGTGGGGATTTTAATGACAGCAGTGGACTCTGTGGCCATCGAGCGGAGCAAAAAAGATACGCTCCGGCTGATTCTGGTGAGTTCGCTGGCAATCTTTGCTTTTGCGGTGTTCATGGCATATCTGACTGCCCGCTCCTTTACCCGCCCCATTTACAAATTAGCAACAGCCATCCGGTCAATGGCGGAAGGCAATCTGGAAGAGCGGGTATCTGTCCGGCAGAATGACGAAATCGGCGATCTGGCTTATGCGTTTAATCACATGACAGCCCAGTTGCTGGAAAAGCAGCGCGCACTGAGGGAGAAGCAACTGGCTTTGGAAAAAGCGGAAGAAAAATACCGGGGCATTTTTGAAAACGCAGTCGAGGGCATTTTTCAGGCAGCATCCGACGGCCGTTTTATCAGTGCAAATCCCTCGCTTGCCAAAATACTGGGCTATTCTTCTCTTGATGCCTTATTTTCATCCGAAACAAATCTCATCCGTCAGCATTCTTCAGCCACGCCTGAAGATCATAAAAAATTTATCTCTATTCTGGATCAGAATGATATTGTTATGGGATTTGAAACACAGATTTTGCAGAAAGACGGCACTGTAAGGTGGGTGTCAGTTTCTGCCCGGTCTGTTTCGGATCCGGGCGGAAATCTGATATATTATGAAGGCTCGATGAATGACATCACGGAGCGGAAGGAAAAAGAACAGGCTGAAAAAGAGCGGGAAATTGCCGAAGCTGCCAACAAAAAGATCATGGACAGCATTCGCTATGCCAAAATGATCCAAAGTTCCCTGCTGCCGAATCCGGAAAATATCACAACCTTTCTGCCGGAAAGTTTTTTTATCTGGATGCCCAGAGATATTGTGGGCGGCGATTTTATTTTTACAGACTGCTTTGAAGAAGGTCTGATCCTTGCCGTGATTGACTGTACCGGACACGGCGTACCCGGCGCGTTTATGACCATCATCTCGGCTTTCGGGCTGAGAAAAATCATCAGAGACGAGGGATGCCGGGACCCCGGACAGATTCTGAGCCGTCTGAGTTTTTTAGTCAAAACCACGCTCCATCAGGATACGGATTACGCGGTTTCCGATGACGGTTTGGACGCGGCAATATGTTTTATTTCTTTTAAAGAAAAAACACTGACATACTCCGGCGCAAAACTGCCCCTGATTTACATCCGCAATGAGGAATTAACGCTGATTAAAGGGGACAAAAGCAGTCTCGGTTACAGAAAATCCGATTTTAATATCAAATTTGTCAACCATACCCTTCCTTTTGAAAAAGGAACTGCTTTTTATCTGTATTCTGACGGTTATGTGGATCAGTTGGGCGGAGAAAAGGAAAGCCGGTTCGGGACTCCCCGCCTGAAAGAACTGCTGCTGAAAAACCGGCATCTGCCTTTTGAAAAGCAGAAAGAAATATGCCTGCTGGCTTTCAATGAATGGCAGAACTGCGGACAGAACGAAAGACAGGACGATGTGACGCTGTTGGGGTTCAGTGCCTGATTCTCAAATTTTTTTTTACAAATATATTTTTTCAGGCTATGATAAATATCATCATAGCCTTTTTTGTTATATAACGAATGTGAATTTGATAGGAGTTACGCAGTTGAATCCTGCTTTTTTTTTAACCGCAGAGTTTCGCAAAGTTCCCGCAAAGTTCCGCAAAGATATGTTTTAAACCTTTGCGTAACTTTGCGGAGAACTTTGCGCTCTTTGCGGTTCGTTTTTGCGATGCGGAAATTCCAAATGCGTAACTCCTATTTGATATAATCTTTTTCCAGTTGCAAGGCGCTGCATTGTAACTCAGGGCTTTATATGTAGAACGGGTTTCAAACCCGTTTTACAGCCCGTTGCAGGCGCTGCCTTTATATGTTAGTGACTCTATGAAAAAAATATTAATAATATTCAATGTGCTGTGTTGGATTTCATTCATCAGTCCAAGCGATGCTCAGACCGTTCCCCGGGCCGGCGGCACGCTGATCTGGGGCAGGGGCGGAGATTCGGTTTCCCTGGACCCTGCCCGGACCGATGACGGCGAATCCGCCAAAGTCAATGCAAATATTTTTGAAGGACTCGTCCGCTTTCAGGGAGATACAACAGAAGTGGAACCCGCGCTGGCGCTTTCTTATGAACAGTCAGCAGACGGAAAAGAATGGACTTTTCATTTACGCAGAGGCGTTTTTTTTCATGACGGCACGCCCTTTAACGCCGCGGCAGTGGTTTTTTCATTTCTCAGACAGATTGATCCCGGTCATCCGTTTTATCGAAAGGATTTTGCCAACTCCGGTACATTTCAATATGTAAAATCCGTGCAGGCAGTGGATGAGTATTCTGTCAAAATCACGCTGGAAAAGCTTTTTACGCCCTTTTTATACAACCTTGCAGAACCGACCGCTGCGCTCATCATCAGTCCGGCAGCGATGAAAAAATGGGGAAATGATGCGGAAAAACATCCGGTCGGTACCGGCGTATTCAGATTTGAATCATGGATTCCCGAGGACCGGATTATTCTGACAAAAAATAAAAAATACTGGGGAGCCGCGCCTTATTTGGACGGATTAGTGTTTAAAACCATTATCAATAATAAAAACCGTCTGTTAGAATTGAAAACCGCCGGGATTCACGGAATGGACGGCATTGATCCTGAAGCTGTCAAAAAGATAGAAACAGACAGGAACTTGCTGTTGGAAACCATCACGGGGCTGAATGTCGGCTATTTGGCAATGAATACGGAAAAACCCCCTTTTGACAATCCCAACGTCAGGCTGGCTGTCAACCACGCGATCAACAAGCAGAATCTGGTCAAACTGCTTTATCAGGGTCTGGCTTTGCCGGCAAAAAATCCCATTCCGCCAACCATCAGCGAATATTATAACGATGCGATTCAGGATTATGAATATGACCCGGCGCGGGCAAAATCCCTGTTAAAGGAAGCGAAGTATGAAAACGGCTTTAAGACCAGGCTCTGGACAATGCCTGTCCCCCGCCCCTATATGCCCCAGCCCGATAAAATTGCCAAAGCGATCAAGGGAAATCTGGCGGCTGTGGGGATAGATGTACAAATTGTCACGCCGGACTGGGCAGCATACATTCAGGAAACTGCCAACGGCGAACATGATATGTGCCTGAGCGGCGCGGTCGCAGGCAACGGAGACCCGTATAATTTTCTTTATATTCTTTTTGATAAAGACAATACGGTCAAACCCCAGGCTGAAAACCTTGCTTTTTTCAAGCATGAGAAGCTTCATGAGATTCTGATCAGAGCGCAGCAGATTTCGGAAAAATCAGAACGCATAAAGCTTTATCACGAGGCTCAGGAGATTATTCACGATCAGGCACCCTGGGTACCGCTGGCACATGCCCGGCAGATGATCGCACATCGGAAAGAGGTTCACGGCATTGTCCAGCATCCCACCGGTTTCATTCGTTTTGATAAGGCGTGGATAGAATAGACCTCTGCAATGC
>JAIFKL010000248.1 GCA_020049595.1 Desulfobacteraceae bacterium | reverse complement strand
TCCGGCTTTGTGAAATTAATTATCTGAAAGCCTATAGGATAAAGCCGCTCTTGCCGGATTTCTCAAACACGGTGTTCAGATGTTTTTTGAAACGCTGTCTCTGACCGAATTTGTCTGCAAACTGATAAATTCTGTCCGTATCCAGCGTTTCAAAACAAGCCGGTATCAGACCTTTTTTATACAACCTCAGAATTGCCGAAATGTCAGCTTCGTGTCTCGGGCTTCGCTTAGGATTATTTGCGATTGCCATCAGTTTCAGTATGATATGATCCGTGGGCTGAATGACCGGACTATCTCCGAACAAATCATTTCCCGCGACAATACACCGTCTCAAAATGTTCTTTCCGTCTTCTGTATTGACAAACATAAAATCAATATAACCGAATGTTTCCGTTTCCGATTCAAACTGAGCAAATGAATCGCTTTTCTGATAGCAGGTGTAGCCCAGTTTTTCCATAGACTGAATAAGCTGAGGCCGATAATGTCCTTCTGTCAGAAGGTCTATGCCCGATGTATATCTCGAAAGACCGTACAAAATCAGCGACATTGCGCCGATTAATGCAAAAGGAATATTGTTCTGTGTCAGATTTTCCGAAATGATTTTTAACATATTTCTGAGCTTCGGGGATATCATTTCAATATTTTCCTCTTCACTGAAAAATAAAGGACAGTCCGGCGGGTATGCCCCGCAGCATATCGAATCTGTTAAAAATTCCAGCTTTTGAGCGCGTCGGCAACAAAGGCAAGTTCCACATCTTCGCCGTCAGCGTATTCGGCGCGGATTGTCTCCTCGGTGAGCGGTACGCGTATATCCGGCATCACGCCGCCGTTTCCCGTTTTGTCTCCGTCAATCTGGATAAGACCGTCTTTGTCAAGGGATTGCCCCTTGGGAAAATTGACAATAAAGCCGCCGGGCATATTCATTGCTGAACCGGAGATGCCGAAAGAGCCGTTGCTGGCATAAAAACTGATGACTCGTCCGTTAGGCAGCTTCTGAATCGCCAGCGCAAGCCCTTCACCGGAACTGAGACATCCGGGGCCCACCATCACAACTACCGGACCGCCATAGTAAGACGCCTGCGGTTCAATATCAATAACCTCCGAAATCTCAAATTTTCCTGATTTGGAATTGTATAAATTTATTGACTCATAATGCGCTTTTTCCGGGTAAAAGAAACCTGCCATCCATGCGGCTGTATCCTCGCTGCCGCCGTTGTTCCGGCGCAGATCAAGAATAACGCCCGGAACGCCTTTGTCCGTAAAGGTTTTCATCGCCGTCTTATACAGCCTGACAAATTCCTCATATTGCTCATCGCCGGTTCCGGGTTCGGCAGTAATTTTTATGTATCCGTATCCGCCTGACAGTATTTTGTACTGAAGCGGCGTTTTCGTGTCTTTCTCGGTCGGAAAATAATTGCTGAGAATGTAGGTTTTGTAGTCATCATTCACAGCCGTGAGCGTCACTGTCGCGGCTTCCGCCTCACCCGGATTTTTAAACGTCACTTTTGCCTGCGCGCCGACCGGCGCACGACCGATAAAGCGATATTGTTCTAATCGCCGGATTTCATTGGTGGCATGAGACGCTCCCCCGGACCAGATCACAGAGACATTATTCAAAGCGGCTTTTATCGGCAGTCCGTCCCACGCTGTAATTTCCGCGCCGAAACGGATACCGGCTTTTGCCGCAGGACCGTCTTCCGGCAGAATATGCACGATCATACGCCCGTCATCCAAGCCGATTACAGCAAGCCCGTAACTGCCGCCGATGTGCGATGATACTACTTGGGAAGCCGTTTCTGCCGCTTCTGCTGAGGCATTTTGCAGCGAGACATGACCGTCGGGAATTGAATAGATATATTCACGCAAAGCCAAATAATACGCGGCTGTGTCTCCTGTTTTCTGAGCAGAGACAATGCGGGGCTGAAATGTCTCATACAATGTCTTCCAGTCAATGCCTTTCCACTCGGTAAAGGCATATTCGAGAGACATTTTCTCATGGAGATCGTCAAAAGCTTCTGCCCATGTCCGGGTGTCGTTTTCGCTGATTTTGAGCATCAGCGGATAAACAAGACGGATAAACCAGTCAGCGCCGACAGAATCCGAAATAACTGACTGATTCAGTGTGCCGCAGAATGAAATGTCCCGCTCGGGCCAGTAGTACATGAAGGAATTGCTGAAACCGCTGTGTCCCCAGATTTCTCCCAAGCCCGCCAACTGTGAAATGCCAAATTCGCCGAAAACATATCGCTCCACGCCGAAGCCGTAATATTCGCCCTCGCCGACCGCTCTCCATTCAAGCATTTTCTCACGGGTGGCAGGATCGGCAAAAATTTTGTTTTTGGCAAAGGCGCGGATAAAGCGGTTCAAATCTTGAGTAGTTGTCACAAGACCGCCCCCGCCCCATTCCGCAGAAAGCGTCTGCAATGAGGTATAGTCTAATTGTCCCATATAGACATGAGAAATGCCTCTGTCGGCAATAACCGGAAGGGCAGGTTCACGGAAGATCATGTAGGTATGAGTCATGTCTAACGGATCAAAGAGCAGTTCCCGATAGACTTCATGCAGGGAATTTCCGGTCACGGATTCTATAATGAGACCGAGCAGTTGATAATTGGTGTCCGCATAATGAAATCCTTCTCCCGGGGGAAAAAGCGGCGTCAGATGACTTTTGGCGTATTCAATTGTCTCCTCCGGCGTCCACAGTTTATCCGGATTTTCCAGCATCAGGTTCAGGAAAGCGGAGTAGCCTTTTTCATCCGTGTCACCGTCAAAGAAGTAGTCCGGCAAGCCGCTGGTGTGACCGAGCAGATGACTCACAAGAATCGCATCTCCGTGAGATTTGCCTTCGTATTCATGCAGTCCTTTCATCACCGCATCTGAGAGATATCGGCGAATCGGGGCATTCACGTCAATTTTTCCGGCTTCTGCCAATTTCATCACTAATGTGGCGCACATCGTTTTTCCCAAACTTGCGCTGCGGAACTGGTCTTCCGGGAGCATGGCAATGCTGTTTGCCGGGTCTGCCATGCCGGTTGCGCCTTCCCATCTGAAATACGGCGATTCAATCAGCATGACCGCGTTGCGGATTTCGGCATTTTCGGCAGCCACATTGTCTATCAATATCTGAAAGACATTGTATTCATGGCGGATGTAGCGATTGTCAAGGATGGTAGTTCCTTTTTGCTCGTAATTTCCCTGATCCGGCAAATCCGAATACACTTCAATGTCCGGGACTGAGACATGGAAAAAATTGACATCCACCCGCCCGCTCACGTCAAACCAGATTTTCACAAAAAGATCAGGATTTTGTTTGTTTCCCCAATCAACGAGCGAGGCATCTGCATAAAAATATCCCCATAAGACTTCATCGCCGCGAGTCGTTATGTCCTGTCCGCCTGCCTGCCAAAGTGCCTGAATCGCTCCTTTTTCTTCCGTGTTGATGACCGCGCCGATTTTCAGATCATTGTCAAGGGAATATCCGGCGGGTCTGTCCGAAGGCGTATAACCTTCGGGCGGATTTCCGTCTTCGGTTTTCTCCTCTGTATGACTCTCTCCGTTTTCATAATAATGACGGATATATCTTTTGCTCGTAGTCGTAGTGCTGTTTTCATCTGCGCTGCCGTTGTAGGGATAGTCTGACCAGACTTTTATATCCGGGACTGAGACATGAAAGAAATTGACATCCACGCGTCCGCCGTGATCTATCCATATTTTGACAAACAAATCAGGATTTTGCCTGCTACCCCAAGAGACATCGGCAGGACTGGCGTAAAAATATCCCCAGATCACCCGGTCGCCTGCCGCGGTTTCACCTTCGCCGCCTTTTTCCCATACCGCTTCTACGTCACCTTTTTCTTGGGTCTGAATCACGGCTCTGATCCAGAGATCGTCTGCGGGGAGACAGCCGCTGCCGTAAGCGGCTCCGCCAGACAGACAGACCGCTGCCAAAATAATCGTCAAAAATATGCTGCTTTTTTTCATCATCAAATTCTCCTTTCTTCTGTTTTTTTTATAAAAACGGGTTGAATAAAAATTCCATATATCCCTTTGCAAAAAGGGGAGTTGCAATCTGCTGAATATAATAGTGTCCGGGAAGGCTTTTGTCAAATTATTGAAAGAGGTAATGTCCGAACATCCATGAGAAAAACCGCTGTTCCCTATCTTTATGAGCGCAGGACTTGTGAATATCTCGTAGGGTCCGGCGCATTTGCTTCTGCAAAGCCTTTTTTTCTCAGGATGCAACTGTCGCAATGACCGCAGGCAAGCCCTTCGGGAGAAGGATCATAGCAACTGTGAGTCATTGAATAATCCACTCCCAGTTCAATTCCTTTTCGGATAATCTGCGCTTTAGTGAGACTAATCAGCGGCGTTCTGATCTTTATTTTTGTCCTGCCTTCCACGCCCGCTTTTGTGGCAAGATTTGCCATGCGTTCATACGCCTCGATATACTCAGGTCTGCAATCCGGATAGCCGCTGTAATCAACAGCATTGACGCCGATGAAGATGTCCGAGACGCCGAGAACTTCTGCCCATGCAAGCGAGTAGGAAAGAAATATCGTATTTCTCGCCGGTACATAAGTCACCGGAATTTCTTCTGACATTTCCTGTTTGCTTCGGGATTTCGGTACGCTGATATGATCGTCTGTGAGCGCGGAACCGCCGATTTTCTTCAAATCAACATTGACGACAAGATGTCTCACTGCGCCGAGCGCATCTGCAACTTTTTCAGCGGCTTTCAGTTCATAAGCGTGTCGCTGCCCGTAGAAAAAACTCAGACTGCAAATTTCAAAGCCTTCCTGCTTTGCGATAGCCATGACAGTGGTGGAATCAAGCCCGCCGCTGGAAAGCACAATCGCTTTTTTGCTCATATTGTCTCCTTTGCAGGGTGGGCTTTGCCCACCCTACACACCCCTTTCCACATGGGGCCATATCACTTTATGCAGTTGCAGATGAAGCCGGACCCGCAGCCGGTCTTTGAGTATCCATTCCGCGAGCCGGGCAGGATTTATCTCGCCGGACACCGGGGAGTAAAGTATCTGCTTTTCCGCAATGCCTACACACCTGCTTTTCGTGATTTCTTTTGCAAATTCATAATCTTCCCTGTTTACGATAACAAATTTGACCTGATCTTTGGCTCCGAGTTTTTCCAGATTCTTCAAGTCATTTTTGCCGCTTTCCCCGCTGGATGGACATTTTACATCCAGAATTTTCATACACCGCCCGTCTATTATCCCGATGTCAAGGCTCCCGTTTGTTTCCAGCATGACTTCATAGCCTTTTTCAAGGAGTTTGTAAATGAGAAAAGGTGTGTCTTTCTGAAGCAAAGGTTCGCCGCCGGTAATCTCAACTAATGGACATTCATAATCTGCAACCTGCTTTATTATCTCATTTAGTTCTGTTTCTGTTCCCTCTTCGTAAGCATAGCGGGTATCGCAGTAGGAACATCTCAAATTGCATCCCGAAAGCCTCACAAAAACGCAGGGAAGCCCGCTGTAAAGGGATTCACCCTGTATGCTGTAAAAAATTTCATTTACTTTGAGCGTCATTTTTTACGCCTGCCTTTCTGTATGTTTCTGTTTTAAGCCTCACGCCCTTTGCCGACATCATTACCGCCCCGTCCTGATCTGTGCGAAATATATGATAATTTCGTTTATCATAGCGTTTCATAACCGAAGGATGCGGAAAATGAAAATGGTTCTTCCATCCGGCTGATATGATAACATATTTCGGATTTACCGCATCAAGAAATGCCTCAGTGCTTGATGTTTTGCTGCCGTGATGCGGGGCAACCAGCACCGTGCTTTTCAGCTTGTCTCCCGCTGTTCTGACAAGCTCGTTTTCAGCTTCCGCTTCAATGTCTCCCGGAAAGAGAAAAGATATTTCGCCGAAGGTAAACTTCAACACCATAGAATTGTTATTTTTTTCCTGCCGCCATATATCTGTATCTCTCTTATCCGTGAAATCCGGCGGCGGATAAAGCACCTCGATTTGTACGCCGCTGATTTCCTGTGAGCGGAATATCTCTTTGAAATCAGGAGCAGCAAATTGTCTTTCTGTGATAATCTTCATAAAATCAAAATAACTCGCGCTGTTGCTTTCATCTCCGCTTGTCCAGACATTTTTCACATTGAAATTCCTCATAATATACAGCAAGCCCTCCAGATGATCGCCGTCAGGATGAGAAAGCACAATGTTATCAATGGTTCGGATGCGTTTTTTCAGCAGAAAAGGCGCAAGAATCCTTTCTCCCACGTCAAATGAGGAATTGACGGAAGAGCCGCCCCCGTCTATGAGAAAACAATGTCCGCCCGGCAGTTCGACAAGCGCGGAACTTCCCTGCCCCACATCAATCACCGTCACCCTCAGATCACGATGCCAGAATCGCTCATGCAGCCAGTAGCAAATATTGCCCAAGCTGGCAATGAGCATAATAACAGTAAGAATTTTAAATAGTTTCTCAATAGAAATTCTTTGAGAGACATCATCATCGTCAGTCCGACTTTTATCGGAACCGGCAACGGCTGCACGACTGGCAAGCAACCGACTTTCTGCAGCCGTCAGACTCATCCAGATCAATATGTAAAAACCTAATATTTCCAAATAAGTAGGTCTTAGCACTTCAATCGTGTTTGACAGACCGAATGCGCTGATACGGATACAGTGTGAAGCCAATTCGCTGCTGATCGGATATAAGAATACGGAAAGCAGCCCCATCGGCAGCACAAAGTATCCGATAACAGGAATAAAAATAAAGTTGGCAAAAAGCCCGACCAGCGTCACCTGTCCGAAGTAAAACATGGTAAAGGGCAGCGTTCCGACAATGGCGAAAAGGGAAATGCAGAAAAAGGAAAAGAGCTTTTTTGTCAGTCTGAAATCGCTCTGTTTTGCAAATATTTTCGCATGAGGAATTTTGGCATTGCCATAAATAATCGCAAAAGTGCTGGAATATGACAGTTGAAAAGAAATCGAAAACAGAGACCCCGGATCAATTGCTGGAATATGACAGTTGAAAAGAAATCGAAAACAGAGACCCCGGATCAATTATCAGCGTTACGATTGCCGCAAGCGACAGGCTGTTTATGGGGTCCGGTTCTTTTTCAAACAGGAGCGATAAGAGGAAAACAGCCACGATAATAATGGCTCGCTGGGTGGGGTAAGACATTCCGGCAAGCAGACCGTAAGCAATTACAGGAAAAAAAGATAAAATTGCCGCGCCTTTCTTTATCCATGCCTTCCATATAAAAAATTTAAAACGGGAAAGCAGCCGTCGGAAAAAGAAATAGGCAATGCTCGCGATAAAACCGATGTGAAGTCCTGAAATAGCAAGAATATGAGCAATTCCAGCGCGGCTGAAATTCTCCCGGACAAAGGGCGAAATTTCAAGTTTATCGCCGATAATTAAAGCTTTCAGCACACCCACATGATCGCCGGGAC
>JAIFKL010000230.1 GCA_020049595.1 Desulfobacteraceae bacterium | reverse complement strand
TTTTCCCAAGGATGAAATTCGTAAACTCTCCGACCGTTGGGAAGTATGGAAATAACATCATGATGCTGGGAAGCCCGCAGGTAGTTTTTGCCGAGACGGGGAACATTGAAGACAATCTCATCAGTCCTCACGCTGCCCGGCAGAAGACGGGCTTCTTCGTGCTGCTCCTGAAGCAGCCTGGAAATAGGAACCCGGTAATTGTCTGTTTCCTCCTTTCCTTTTGTGTTGAAAGTGTAGTACGGCGTCACGCCGATAAGCCGCAAGGTATGACGCAGAAGAGATGCCTCAAATTTACGGGAGTTATAGAAGGTATAAACCAACTGGTTATAAACATCTATCCCGTATCGGCAGAATTTCTGCACCGCTTCCATGGACTGGGGCGTAATCTCGTAGGGATGTTCAAAATGGGTGACTATCAGAATTTCTCTTTTCCCCGGAAGATGAAAGCGGTTGATATCCCGTAGCAAAGGCTCTGTGATCCGCTGGGGAAGCGTCACCGGCGTCCGTGTCCCGATTCGGATTCTTTCGATGCGCTTGATGCGGGAAAGCTTGAAAAGAATTTTTTCGATTTTCTCGTTGGACAGCAGCAGCGGATCGCCGCCGGTTACCAGCACTTCGTTTATTTCCGGCGTGTTCTCAATCCACTTCACTGCCTCGTCAAGCTTTTCCTCCGACATGGCGGCATTCGGCGAGTAAACATCTTCAATTTCCCAATTTCTCTGACAGTAAACGCATATCTGCGGACATGTCAGAATTGCTTTTAAGATCACAATATTGGGATAACGCCGGGTAATGCCGTCAATGGGAGAAGTGTCATGCTCGAGCATGAAATCCATGGAGCGGTCCGACTTTTTCTTGTTTTCCTTCATTTTTCTGACATAATGAAGCGGCGGAATGACTTGCGCCCGCACCGCATAATCGCTGCTGCGGTCCGGCTCATAGTCCATCAGCGAAACATAATAGGGCGTGATACCGAAAGGAATCCTGTTTTCCCGTGCAAGTCTCACCGCTTCATATTCTTCCTCCGTCAGCTTGATAAGACTGCCCAATGTTTCGGCATCTCTGATAATATGGCGGGTCTGCCATTTCCATGTCTCCCATTCAGGTTCTGTTCCGCCGAAATATTCCAGTATCCTTGCTTTGTTCAGACTGCGCTTGTGAATGACGTCTTCATGGAGTCCGCAGGGATAACGATCCATAAATTTCTGCGAAACCTGCGCCATCTCGGAAAGCGCGACAGACCTTAACTCCGATGCTTTTCTTCCTTCATATTTCAGAAAGGAGGGAACTTCATCAGGATAAATTCCTGTTTTTCCGACAATTGCTTTTACCAGACTTTCCAACTCAGCGAAAAAACCGGGGTCCGGTATCTCAATGTCTTCAAAATTTTCTTTATGCAGCAGATCATTGATATAGCCGAGAAAACTGTAGCCCGAAAGCCTCTCGCTTCTTGTGGCTAAAATATTTCTGAATACATTGATAGCGCTGCGGGTCAGTATCCATTCCAGCGGCGGAATTGTCGGGTTGTCTTCAAATATCGCATAAAGAATGTCAGACAAAAAATATCTGATATTTCTTCTTTTTTCCTCAAGCGGTTCGGAAGATATGAGAACGCCCTTCAATTCGGGAACATTGTCGAGTATCTTCATCAGCCTGCTTTGAATTTCTTTTTTTTCCATCATCTCTCCTAAATGAGTGAAGGTCAGGGGTAAGAGGTGAGAGGTGAGAGGTAGGCTTCCTCTCACCCCTGACCGCTCACCCCGAACCCTTTTTCCTTCCTTCTTTCCTCAAAATCCTTGAGAGAAGCCTGTCGTTCTTTTGTTGAGACACAGGCGAGACAGGCTTCGGTTTCATAGTCCATGAGCGATTCAAGGCTTGCCTCTCCCTGCGCCATGAGCAGTCCTTTTTTAATCATTTTCAGGGAAAACGCCGAGTTGACAGCGATTTTTTTTGCCGTTTCCCTTACAGTGTCCATCAATTGCTCAGACGGAACAGCTTTGTTGACCAATCCGATGCGCTCCGCCTCTTTTCCGTCAATGTTTTCGGCTGTAAAAAGAAGCTCTCTTGCCTTTCCGGGACCGATCAGATTTTGAATCAGTCTCATTGCGCCGCCGGTAACAGAGGACGTCACCCGCGCTTCAGGCGAGCCGATCTGTGCATCTTCAGCAGCAATGCGGATGTCGCAGGCAAGCGCAAGTTCATATCCCGAACCGAGCGCATAGCCGTTGATTGCCGCAATGGTGGGTTTTTCAAAGCGGATGATTTTTCGTGACGCCTCCTGAAGTTCGACTAAATACTCGCGGTATGCCTCCAATGTCCGGGTTTTGGATTCCTTCAAATCCGCACCCGTGGAAAAAGCCCGTCCTTCTCCCGTAAATATCAGCACTTTGATTTCAGAGTCATTTCTGACATCTTCCAATGCTGCCTGCACATCAAGCCACAACTGCCTGTTCATGGCATTCAGCACTTTGGGGCGATTTAACCTGATGACCGCGATGCCTTCCGATTTTTCGTAAATGATACACTCGAAATTCATTTTTTCCTACAAATATTTCACCCCTGCGGGGTTCTTTCTCGTTCCCAACCCAGGGGTTGGGAATGAGGTAGATGAGCCATGTAGGGTGGACAAAGCGAAGCGTGTCCACCTTTTTTCCGCTTAAACTAATCTCCGACAAGCAGACGCTTGCCCGGCTCAATGTGATTCTGGTGTTTCAGGCGGTTCCATGCCATCAGCTCGGACAATGAGACATTGAATCTTTGGGCAATGGCTGTAAGACTGTCGCCTCTTTTCACCACATAGAAACGCTTCTGAGCGACCGGTTCTTTTTTTGCCTCGGGTTCTGCCTGCCTGACTTCATGATCCCGGCGGATCAGCGTCTCATATTTTGCCTGAAAACTTTCGGCAGCCCCTTTTGGAATTGCAATGCTGTAATTCCCGCCGGGCAGATAGCGACCCCTGAATTCGGGATTCAAATCCTTTATGGTTTTGAAATAAGTTCCCGCGGCTTCGGCAACGATCTGAAGCGATGTGTTGTCAGAACATTGCACCTGAACCAGATCAAATTCCGCCGGCGCGTACAAGTCTTCCTTTGAGAAACGGAATCCGTATTTGTCAGGATCAGACAGAATGATTTTTGCCGCGACAATGCTGAGAATATAATCCTGCGTTTCCAACGGCAGATACAGATGATAAAAATCATCGGTTTTCTGAAATTCGATATTTGAACGCAGGCCCGTTTCTCCCATGTTATAGGCTGCGGCAGCCAGTGTCCATGAACTGAAATCGCCGTAAAGTTTCCTGAAATACGCGATGGCGGCTTCTGTTGATTTGTAAATATTTCTGCGCTCGTCAATATCCGAGTTGACGGTCAGACCGAACCGCAGCCCTGTGGCTTTTATAAACTGCCAGAAACCGACCGCATTTTTCGGGGAACCGATATGGGGCAGCAGCGCGCTTTCCACAATCGGCACATATTTCAGGTCTTCGGGCATATTGTTTTCTTTCAGCCTTTTTTCAATATAAGGCATATACCGGCTGCTGCGTTTCATCCAGAGAATGACCTGATGGCGGCGCCATACAAAAAACAGAAACTGTTTTTCCAAGCGTTCATAAACGTCGCTATTCTCAATCGGCACTTTTTCTCCGCAAAAATCTAAAGGTAACTCGAATGTGATATTGGAAATCATCGCTGAAAACTCAGCCGGTTCAACTGTTTTTTCAGACGCCTGACTCCAATCGGGCAATGCCGCGCCCATAAAAACAGCGCACAGCATCATAAAAAAATTCGGCAACATGCAGTCCTCCTTGTTCATCAATGTAATCGCATCCTCAGGCTTTAAGCCCTTTAAACTTGATTTTTTATTAATATTATGATTATACAAAAAGTTCAATACTTATTTTGTCGGAAATCAAAAATCTGAGACAGAATAAAATCTTCAGTCTTCATTGTATTGACTTTTTCGGGGATGTCGGTTACATCAAGGGGAATTGAAAATTGAGAATTGAGAATTGAGAATTGAAAATTGAAAATTGAGTCATGATGCTGTATTCAAAAGTTTATATAGATTCATTCGGTTATGAACTTGCCCCCAACGTGGTTTCTTCCCTTGATTTGGAAAACCGTCTTGCCCCGCTTTATGACACACTTCATATTCAGAAAGGGCAGTTGGAAGCAATCACCGGCATCCGGGAGCGCAGATTCTGGTATCCCGGATATAAAATGTATGAAGGCGCGGTTGCCGCGGGACAGAAAGCCATAGACGCGGCGGAGATTTCGCCGGAACATATCGGAATGCTGATTTACGCAGGCGTTTGCCGGGACAATATGGAACCTGCCACCGCGTGCGCTGTTGCAGACGGGCTGAGACTCGGTTCTGAAACGGAAATTTATGATGTTTCAAACGCGTGTCTCGGCGTATTAAACGCAATGATACAGATCGCAAATGCCATCGAACTCGGTCAGATCAGAGCGGGGCTTGCGGTTTCCTGTGAAACTTCCCGCCGGATTGTTGACATTACGATTGAACGCCTCCTTGCGGCAAAAGACATGAATCTGTTTCGGGAGTGCATCGCAACGCTGACCGGCGGTTCGGGCGCGGTTGCCGTGCTGCTGACTGATGCGGGGCTTTCAGACAGGGGACATCGTTTTCTGGGCGGCACCGTCAGAAGCGCAGCCGCGCATCACCGGCTTTGTCTGTGGGGACCCGATGCGGGAAATCCTTTTAATGGCGTCCACATCATGAAAACAGATTCGGTGGGCGTGCTGAAAAACGGCGTGAATCTGGGCATTGAAACTTACAGGGCGTTTAAAAAGGAATTGGCATGGAGCGAGGACAAACCCGACAAAGTGATCTGCCATCAGGTGGGGTCGGCGCATCAGAAAAATATTCTTGAAGCATTGGGGATTTCAAAAAAAAAAGATTTCACCACCTTTGAGTATCTCGGAAATATCGGCACGGTGTCGCTTCCCATTACCGCCGCCATCGCCTCGGAACGGGAATTTCTTGTGAAAGACGATCTGGTGGGATTTTTCGGCATCGGCAGCGGCTTGAACTGCATGATGCTGGGGATTCGATGGTAAAGGTAAAGGATTCTTGCTGCAAATATGACGCTCCTGCGGATGCTGCAAATATGACGCTCCTACGGATGCTACAAATATGACGCTCCTACGGAGCTTATACCGATTCGCTTTCAAAGGAAAAATTTGATGAGACGCTCGCATTATACTGTTATTGTTTATGTTATGCTGATTGCCGCAGCCCTGCCGGTGACAGCCCCCGGCGCTGTCGGTCCTGTGACTGCCAATGATGATTTTATCCTGATTCTCGACCAGTCCGGAAGTATGCGGGAAAAAGTCCCGGGCAGACCCGAAATGGGATATGAGCCGGTTGAAAACCGCTTATCTGCCCATAAAGCCAAAGGAGCTGCGGATGCCATAACTTTTGCCGCACGCGAGATGCTCAGAACCGGGGACCATTTGACGCTGATGACCTTCGGGGACAAAGCAGCGGTATTTTTAAGCCAGCAAATCGGATATGCACATGAACGCGATGTGATCAGCCGACATATAAGAGGTCTGCTTTTCAATGACCGGAAAACCGATATTTCAGACAGTCTTGTGCAGGCTGCGGAACTGATCGGATCGTTAAAAACCCCGGAACGCCGTAAAATTATGATTATGATTACCGACGGTGTGAATGATCCGCCGCCGGATTCGCCTTACATCGCCCCGGATACGCAGAAAAAAGTTTATGCACAGCTTCGTGACAGGATTCAGGCAGACAAATGGAATGTTTTTTTAGTGGGACTCGGAAAGGAGACCGCAGAAAACATTTATGAAATTGCCCGAAATCTCGGCTTGTCTGCCGCTCATGCAAAAATTGTCGAACATATTCAGAACAGCAGGGAAGTTGCCGACAAACTGACGGAAATTTTCAGATGGGCGCAGGAAGCCCGTGTGGAAACCGAAAAAAAATTTATCCGGCTGAAACTGAAACCTGCGATTTTCGGCGGATATGAGCAGGGCGCAGACACGCTCACGCTGCTGTCTTTTTACGGCGGAGAAACGGAAATAAAGCTTGATCCGAATCTGCCGCTGCGCGTGACCGGCTGCGAAGGCTTGCGGCTTGCCGTAAATCCTCTGAATCTGACGCTTTCCCCCCGCGAGCCGGGCAAACTGAATCTCTGTGTTTCTTTCTCCGGAAAACGCCCGGAAGACGGGCGTCTCAGCGGTCATTATGCGTTTCAGTTTTCGCCGTCCGGCACGCGTTTTTATCCCCATGAGGGCAGCATTGAAATCATCCTGACGAACTGGTGGGAAATTTACGGATTCTGTACGCTTGTGTCTGTTATGTTCATTGCAATACTTATCAGTCTGATATTGCGGATGATTCGGCGTATTCAGGTGCCGGAAATACGCGTCATCGTGACTGCCGGTGAGATTCCTCTGGGACAAGCCATGACACTGAGACGCAAGGAAAAATTTGTGATTGCCAATCAGTATTTCGAAGGACTGTCGGTTTCCGCAAAAGGGCTGTCCTGCAAAATCGCCGCCCATGTGCGATATCTGGGACGCGGGAAATTTGAAGCCCAAGCCGCAGAAGCGAAAATTTTTGATGAAGGAAAAGAACTTGAGCGTTTGCAGTTCGGCATGAACCGTTTTTTTGATCTGAAGGACAAAGAAGGAAACAGGCTGCGGATGATTTCCATAAACAAGCCGGCGGCGGGCGATCCTTTCGGTGCCGGCACCCGAAATGATCCTTTCTGACAGAAATTCCGACAAATGCAGGCTGTTTCCGCGGATAATGTTCAACAGATGTTTTTCAAAATGAGAATTGCCGGAGACATAGCAGTTGTGTTAAAAGCGGAAATAATATATAAGCATTAAATGATTGAGAAGTGGGAATTGAGAAATTAAGGAGTGTTCAATTCTCAATAGGAGTTACGCATTCGGAGTTTTTTTATATAAAAAATGAACCGCAAAGAGCGCGGAGTTTTCCGCAAAGAGCGCAAAGTTTTAAAATATATCTTTGCGTAACTTTG
>JAIFKL010000340.1 GCA_020049595.1 Desulfobacteraceae bacterium | reverse complement strand
AATAAGAACAATATCTTTGATGTCAACGGAAGCGTCTTCGTTCATATCTCCCTTGCCGCACGCAGGACTGGGGACAGGCACAACCCGGACACTCTTCCTGACAGCAGTCTCTATTTCCCCTTCTGTACATACTGCAATCACAACAACATTGACGGATGTAGCCTTACTCTCATGAACCTCAGCATAGAGGCGGTTCTTCGCTTCCCCGATGTGGGCAAAACTCCACATCGCTGCCATAAGCAACACTGCCGCAACAATTACTTTTGAGAAAGACATCGTGGTTCACCCCCTTTTTTTTGTTATACTAATCCACTTTCGGTTTTTTACGGCATATTTTCCGTATTCCGCATTCAGATATCTGTCTGTGTATGTCTGTGTGCGTCTGCGGCAAAAAAACAAAATCGGATCAGTATATCAACTGTTAGCTGTCGGTTCTTAACTACGAGCTAAGAGCCAATATCCTCATATTTCTCCGCTTTCAATCAGATTTTCCATCAGTTGAAGGTAGTCAATACCGGCTTGGCGGAAACCTTCTTTGCCGTATTTCATATTGCCTTCCAGCACATAAAATTTGCTCTCATGTCTGCAAATATCTATTCCCACATCATCCCATTTGCACTGCTGCGCTGTGTAAAGCGCAAGCGCAATCGCCTCCTGCGGAACCGGCGACAGACTGACGCTACCTCCCACGGCGACATTGCTTCGGAATTCACCGGGCTTTGCAATACGCCAGTAGGCATGAACGACTCTGTTTCCGACCACAACTACCCGGATATCCCGATCAATGGGCAGATATTCCTGTATGTAGGCAATATGCGTGAGACTGCAATATGCGGCAAGTTCTTCGGCATTTCGGATGAGATAAACGCCTCTGCCCATTGCTGAACCTCTCGGAATCTTGGCAATAAAAGGAAAGTCAAAGCGGTCCGTGATGCTTTTTTTCTGGCGGTTTCCGTAAAAGACCCTTGTTTTCGGATGCGGAATGTTGAGGAGATAAAACAAAGCCGTCTGCCGGATTTTATCCTGAACACATTTGTAGGTATGATAACTCGGAAAGGTTTTTTTACCGGCTGCATCAAAAAGTTCCGCATAAAATGAAGTGGGATAATAAATTTTCTCAGCATTTCTTATGAGTTCTGCTTCTTCGGGCAGATAATCGGAAAAATTGGGCCGGACGCCCAGCGTCATCACATTTTTACAGCTTTTCAGTCGGGCTTCGAGCGCAATTTTCCGGATCATCTTTCGCTGTTCCTTTCCTGATTCCGGGGTTCCGGGGGCGTCAGCACAAAATTTGAAAGCGGAACCGGAACATTTGCCCAATAGCGTTCCACAGAGAGCCGGAAGCCCTCCCCTTCATGATTTGAAAATATGAGTTGAAAAGGAATCTGATAATTTTCCACTTCTTTTACTCTGTCAAATTCCGTCTGATACAGCATGGTCCCCGAGGCATTAGTAATGACGGTTTTCCGAATGACCGTTTTGCTTTCATCAAGATATATTTTCTCTGTATCCCCGGATGTTTTTTCCAATGTAAGCACATATCCGCCGCTGTCTTCTTTTTCAAGTAAAATCGAATCGTAGGGACGGACAGGGATTCTGCCCGAAAGCAGAGCAATCACATCTCCGGCAGTAACGGGAAGAGAGACAATTTTTTTGAGGTCAGGATCGTCCGAGCGTTTTTTGTAAAAGGTCTGAAGACTGCGGTAATAAAGCCATTCGCCGTCGCTTGCAATGCTTGCCGCAGGCTGTCCTGCGGTATCTAAAATCTCGATTCGCAGTTTTCCCGTTTCCGCGCCGCTCCATGCGGCGCGGGCAACACGAATTTTCTTTTCCTTATCCCAGAGCCTTATATTTCCGATCCCCTTGAATGTCTCAAGCGTATGATTTCTGTTTTTCAGAGACAGAAGGACATTTTCTGCTTCTGTAAACGTCCGACTTATTTCTTCCGGAGGCACAATCGGTTCTGCCTCTGTCTTCGGCACCGGTTCCGGTTCTGTAAACGTCGGCGCTGTTTTTTCCGGGGGCAAAGCCGGTTCCGCTTCTGCCTTCGCCGCGGGTTCCGGGACCGGCACCGAAGCAGGCGGGGGAACAGGCGCAGGCTGAAGCCCGGCGCAGGAAAAAACAAAAACCGTGCATATCAGTCCGAGGATGCGAATCCATAAAGTGATCCGAAGCGGCAAAATTACATTTCGGCTTAGTTTCGGTTTACAGACCGCTTTTGCTTCAAACAGTTTTCCCTTATGGGAGCAGTTCAAATTTTCAATTTTCAATTTTCAATTCTCACTTCTCAATTCCTATAGGGTGTTTAAAAATTAGCACCTTTCCCGGCAATGAATTGCCGGGCTATTCTCAGAAGTCCCTACGGGACTGATACTAATTTCCAAACACGCTCTACTCGCTCAACTCCTGAATCTTTTTCTCAATCAGTTCGGTATCTTTTTCTTTTTTTGAAAGAGAGTGTTTATAAAGTTCAAGTGCTTTTGTCCGATTTCCGGCTTTCAGGTAGGCATCTCCGAGATGTTCCAGTATGGTGGGATCATCCGGAACCAGATTAGCTGCTTTTTCCAAATATTCGATTGCTTTTTCAAAAAGCCCTTTTTTAAAAAAAACCCATCCCAGACTGTCTGTAATATATCCGTCATTCGGCTTATATTTTAAGGCTTTTCTGATAAGATGTTCCGCCTCATCCAGATTTTTTCCCAAATCCGCATAAGTATATCCGAGATAATTCAGCGCGTCCGCGTCTTCAGGATCAAGGCGGATCACGGTCTTCATTGCCGAGATGCAGTCTTCCTTTCTGCCCTGCTTGTCATAGATCACCCCCAGACGGAAATGAAGTCTCGGATTTTCAGCATCGCTCTCAATTCCCTGTTTAAGTGTCTTTTCCGCTTTTTCAAAATTTCCGGCTTCTTCATAAAATGATCCCAGATACAGCATAAAATCCGAATTATCCGGCGCTCTTTTTATCACATCCTGTAGAAAAAGAATCGCTTCTTCGATTTTTCCCTGTTCCTGATATATAAAAGAAATATGAACTGCCGCATTTTCATAGAAATCGGAATCCGGCTTCACCGCTTTGAAGTGCATGATTGCCTTGTCTTTATTTTTCAGCCCGTCAAAAGCAATGCCTGCCGCATAATGAATACCCGAATGATTCGGGGCACCTTTGAGCATTCCCTCCAGAATAACCGCTGCCGCCTCATACTGTTTGGAGTTGATATAAATCTGAGCCGCTTCTCTTATGATTTCCGAATCGTTTATGCTTTTTATTCCTAATTCTTTCAGCAGTTTTTCAGATTTTTCCCCCATACCGGTTTTAGCATAAAAATACGCAAGCCCCATTGCCGCCCTTGTATTGTCAGAATTTTCTTCAAGCATATCCTGATATATCTTGACAACTTTCTCTTTTTTTCCCTGTGCTTCATAAATTTCCAGCAATTCAAACTGCGGCTCTTCCAGATCAGGCTCCATGTCCAGCGTCTGCTTAAACTCTTTTTCCGCCCCGACCAGATTTCCCCGCTTTGAATAAATTTTTCCGATAAAAAAATGCCCCTCGTATGCATCCGGGAATTGCTTTATCAACTGCTCATATACCCGGAAAGCGTCATCCAATTTTTCTTCTTCCAGATACAGGGATCCGAGGAGCAGATAAATATCTCTCTGTTTCGGGTCTGCGGCAAGCACTTTTTCATAGACTTTTTCCGCATCATCGGTCTGTTTCAGACGCTGTTTCAGATTTCCGTAGAAAATGAGTGATTCCAGATTGTTCGGATTTTTTTTTATAATATCTTCAAGCACTTTGAGCGCACTCTCATTTTCATCTCCGCGCAGGTAAAAATTGGCAAGCTCTTTTTGGAGGTAAAGAGAATTAGGATCATTTTCAATAGTTTTACTGAGATAAAGAATAGCCTGACTCAAGTTTCCTTTTCTTTTCTCCAGTTGCGCTTCTATATAATAAAAATAGCGGTCATCGGATTTGAAAAAAGAATCCGAGGGCTTTTCAGTTCTGTCTTGCAGTTCGTTATCAGAGGAAGGCAGCGGGACTTCCGGCATTTCAGGTTCTTCTTCCCGGGTCATTTCCGGCAGCAGTTCCGCCTGCTGCGATTTCATACAGCCTGAAAAACACGCCGGAATCAGCATGACTGTTATCATAAAAAGGGTCAGCCTCAGCACAATGCTGTTTTTTTCAATAAATTTCATCTGTTCTCTTATCCTGTTTTCTCATTGGTCAGGTTCGGTGTGTTTTTTTTGCCGCGAAAGCACACGAATTTTTCACAAACAGGCAGACACGAATTTAAAAAAATATTTTATTCTTCATTCGTGTTATTCATTTTGTGCCTTCATTCGTGTCCATTCGTGTTCATTCGTGGCAAAAAAATAGCACACTTTATCTGTATTCATCCGAATATGAATCAAAGTCAAGCATTTCCCGTTTGAAAAATTCTCTCATTTTGACAACAATGTTTTTTTCCACCTGCCGCACCCGCTCCCTTGAGATGCCGTAGCGGTCGCCGATTTCCTGCAACGTGGCGGGATTTTCGGAAAAAATACGCAGATTGAAGATTTCCAATTCCCTTTTGGTCAGTTTTTTTCTGAATTCCGAAATCTTGGTGTGAAGAAGGAGGTCCATCTCCTTTTTCGCCATTTTCTCCTCAGCGGATTCGACAGTTGTGCTTAAAAAATCAATGCGCTCCGTGTCCGAATCGTCTTTCAAAGGCGCGTCCAGGGAAACATCCCAGCCGTCAAGCCGCTGATCCATATCCACAATTTCACGCTCGGAAACGCCCAGCCGCTCTGAAAGGAGTTTCGGCTTGGGATCAAATCCCTGATCTATCAGCTTCTGCTTTTCCTTTTTCAGCTTGAAAAAAAGTTTCCGCTGTCCCTGCGTGGTTCCGATTTTGACAAGACGCCAGTTATCCATAATAAATTTAAGTATATATGCTTTTATCCAAAAAGAAGCATAATAGGAAAACTTGACATTCTTGTAGGGATCAAATTTTTTGACTGCCTGCATCAGTCCGATATTCCCTTCCTGAATCAGGTCCAGAAGGTTTTGCATCCAAACTCTTTGAAACTCCAAAGCAATTTTTACAACAAGCCTCAAATTTGACGTTACCAGTTCATAAGCAGCTCCCTGATCGCTGTCTTCCCATATTTTTACAGCAATCTCTTTTTCTTCCTTTCTGTTCAGGAGTTTATATTGACTGACCTCTGCCAGATACCGTTGCAAAGGATCAAACTTTACAAGCGACTTTTCAGAAGAGGGTGTTTCAGAATTGTTCATTTTTTTATTCATATCGGCTAAAACCTTATTTTTTTTAGAGAAACTGAATTTTTTTAAAAACTCGGTTTCTATCCGGGTCGAAAACGAAGTGCAAAAAAGAGCGTGGGCGAAACTTTTGCAATTCTCACTTCATATCTGCATTCAGGTCTCTTTCCGATAAACAAATTACACTCATCAGATAAAAGTCTTACATTATTGGAAGAAACACAAAGCCGCCTGTTTTGCCGTACTTTTGCGGGATTGCGATTTAAGAATATAAAATGTGAACCCGAAAATGACAGGGAAAATTTATTTAAAAAAAAAGTGTATCAGAGCTTGCCTTTATTTTCAAGGGAATTTATTCTATACTTTCTTATTGTTCCGGTTTTGAAAAAATATAACCATTATATCAGAAAGTTTTGCAAATTGCAAACAGGCTTTTTATCACAGACTTTCATTCTGAGAATCGAGAGGCGAGCGTGAGCGAGCGTTTTTTTTCAACCGATTACGCCCGCGGCTCTGTTTTTTTTATTTCAACTGCGTAACTCATAATGATATATAAATTTGAAAGGAAATCTTTTATGTCTCCCGAACACATTCAGCAGTTTCTTCAGATACTTTGGGATGAAGTGAACAGCGCTGAAGATTTGCACAGATTTATCGAAAATTACGGCGACAAGCTGGATCAGGATTTTTTGGCAGCGATTGCCGCTGTCGTGGAAAGCGCGGCTCGGCAGGGAAATGAAAATGTTGCCCGGTTTTTTAATCGGACAGGACAGATGCTGCTGCCATTGGTGATGCCTTCGGATGCGGTGCGGATCGCCGCCGCCAAAACACAGGATGCCCGGTATCTGATTCGGATTTTGCTTGAAAACGTCAACGGACCTGAAGACCTTGACCGTTTTGCCGCCGAATATATGAAGGATTTTGACGGGGTGTTTTTCGCGGTTTTGCAGGAGACCGCCGAAGCCGAAAAAGCCGGAGGCAATACAGGAAACGCCCGATTCCTCATGGAAGTCGGGCAGATGTTGCAGCAGTTGGCTTTTAAATAGTTTGAAAGATTTGACAACTTTTAAAAAGTTGTCAAATCTCAGAATCTGCTGCTTCTGTATTACTACTGAATAATAAAATGCTTCTGTCAGAAAAGTCAACAGAAATATGTTTAACAAATCTTTTAACCCTGTCACTCCTGCTAAAAATCAGGCTTCGGACAATTTCATCTGACGAACTCCGTAATAATCTGCTTGAGCGACTTCAACATCCGAAAAACATCAAAAATATCCTCACGGGTTGCCACATAAGGCTCGCTGATACAGTATTCTTTGCCCTGCAATACCATAAAAGACCACAAGCTTCCCCTGACATAGCCGCCGTAAACCGGATGCCTGTGTTCGTTGATTTCCTGAGCAACCAACATGGCAGCCAGCGACTGCGCCGCAGGATCGCCATCCGGGTCCTTTTCTTTTTTATATTCCTGAAAGCAGAAATAGGGCTTTTCCGGTTCACGGAACCCCGAGGCAATCATTCCGTCAGGTCTGCCGCTCATCTCAATTCCTTCAACCGTTCCTTTGAAACTTCTTTCGGCAAAAAAATTGAATTTCTCAGTGGTGTAGTCAACCAGTACCATAACAGGTCCGATAAAATTGTAGCCAAGTTCTGTCTCATTCCAGTCACGGACATTCAATCGGAGTTTTCTTCTGAGATTGAGCAGATACCGGCGCTCGAAATCGGAAATGTCGGCAGACATCTCGGACCAGTCCTGCAATATCCGGCTCTCTGTCACTTCATGCAGTCCGAATGTCTTATCTAACAT
>JAIFKL010000174.1 GCA_020049595.1 Desulfobacteraceae bacterium | reverse complement strand
CAAATCGCTGTCTGTTTTAAGCCGGGCGCTTGAAAAGCGGTTTTACGGAGAACAGGGTTTTCAGACCGTACAGCGATTTTCCAAATCGCTGAAACCGCTTGAAAAGCGGTTTTACGGAGAACAGGGTTTTTGATAGCGGATTGGTATTATCTGTTTCCGACAATAGCGATTATTAATTTAACAATCAATTTTTATGATTGGATACGAAATTGTTTGGTACAAGTCAAATGATTTCTTATTTTTTTTATGCCGGAGACGGTGAAGAAAGATCAAGTTTTTTCATCATTGCAATTTCATCACAGTCAGGAAATTTTACACAAAGGATGCAGTCTGACCAGATTTTCAGGGGAAGCTGCGATCTTTCAATTTGCATGAAGCCGAATTTTTTAAAAAAGCCCGGACGATAGGTCAGCGTAAATATCTGCTTTATGTCAAAGGATTTTGCCTCGGCAATGGCTGTTTCCGCAAGCATGGAGCCGATTTTTTTTCCGGTATGATCGGGATGTACTGCCACAGATCGGATTTCGGCAAGGTCCTCCCAGCAGAACTGCAAGGCACAGCAGCCCACAACTTTGCCGTCTTGTGCATAAACAGAAAAATCCCTCAGATGGTCATAAATTTTGCTCAGAGGGCGGGGAAGCAGCTCTCCTTTGCTGCCGTATATCTGAAGAAGTCCGTGAATTGCCTTTACATCTTTTAATGTTGCTTTTCTGATCATTTTATCCTTGATTTATTCCGTTTTCAGTTTCTCGTTCCCACGCGCGGCGTGGGAAAGCTTTTATGTTCTTATTTCAGATACTTTTACAAAAAAGCCGTCCGGCGTATTGGCTTGTTATAAGCCATTGGGATCGCTTTGAGACAATGCAAGTTTATAAAGCTTTTCAACAGCATCCTGACCGCTTTTATCTTTCGGCTCAATTGAAATTCCGTTGGGGAAATCATCATAGACGAAATTTAAAACAGCTCCCTCATATTCAATCTCCCAGAGGTGCATATACGGAGCTTCGATTTTTCGTTTTATCTTTGCCCCGATTTGCCTGACATACTTTTCTGCAAAGGGAGGGAATGACAGCCAACTCCCTGCTTCTGTCAGTTCAAGACTTTCAGTTTCTGAAGCCGTTTTTTCTTTTTTGGGATTTGAAAATCTTATCATTGCTTATAATGTATGAATTAAGTTTTTTATCCGCAACAATGACGGGTTATGCTCGGACTTGAAATTTTCCTGCCGCATGTTCAAGTATCTCTGCAACCCACTTGTCCAATCTTTTCCCTGACTTTTCAGCCGCAAAAATTATTTTCCGATGCTGTTCAGGTGAAAGACGCACTGTAAACTGACCTGAAAAGGGCTGGTCCGGCTCTTCTCCCCGTTTGGCACAGAACTCCGGATAATCTTCAACCGAATCTCTGAACGCCTGTTTAAGTTCCTCAACCGATTTTCCCTGAAAAGTGATGACATCACGGATATTGATTACCTCACCGTGAAATATATCCGCTTCACTGTCAAATTCGACATGGGACAAATAGCCTTTATATTCCATCATGGTTCTATCCCTGCTTCTGTCAGAAAACGGCGCATCGAAATCACCGCTCCCTTATCCGTTTCTTTCTGCGGATGGGGGCGGTGATTACTTGCCGACTTATCAATTCTTTTGAAGTTTTGATTTCAAAAAATATGCCAAATTGCCTACAGCATTTTCTTTTTCTTTCTGAGTGGGCATCGTCTGAGCCATTTCTTCGATTTTTCGGGCCAAATCAATTGGTCTGCCTGTATATTTATAACAGAATAATTTCAGACAGTTTAATAATACATAGTTTGCTGTGCGTTTGTTACCATCAATGAAAAAGTGCCCCTTGGCTATTCGATAGACAGCCAAACAAATCATTTCGATTTCATCAAAATCATAATTCGGAGATACCGACTTGATGGATGCCTGGAGATTTAAAACATCTTCAGGCTTATAAACGCCATCCGGACCCCCAAATTTTTTAAGAGATTTTTCATGAAAAAGGATAATTCGTTCAGATGACAGACAATCCATATTTTAATGCTCCGCCAAATAATTGAATGCTTCATTCCATTCCTGTGTATCCAACTCAAAACAAAGCTCATCCACCTCTCTCTCAGCTTTCATGGCAGCTTTGATATTCAATTCGGATCCCGACCAGCAAACCTTCATCGGAATCGTTTCATATATATAATCCCGAAAA
Organism: Desulfobacteraceae bacterium; assembly: GCA_020049595.1. Taxonomy (GTDB): domain Bacteria; phylum Desulfobacterota; class Desulfobacteria; order Desulfobacterales; family JAIFKL01; genus JAIFKL01. Next base: position 4,870 of record JAIFKL010000174.1, on the reverse strand, counting down.
TTTGAAGAATCAGAATTCGGATTCGGAGCATTATTTTTCACCTCATCAATCAACGCTTCAATATCAGTCTCAAGTTTCAGAGTTGCGGATGCTTTTAAATCAATCAGTTTTTTTTCGCCGTTAAATCCTTCTTTGTATGTAACTTCAAACTCGTCTCTGTTTTTTTCAGCACAGTTGATAATATCATGGACAAAAGGTCCGTAAACGCCTTTCCGCCAATTGATATTCGTAATCTGTTCACCGGTTCTCCTGACAGATTCGACATCAATCAGATAAACCAGTTTTGTAAGTGCGAAATTGTACAACCCGCCGTATTTTTTTAAAATCAATTTCATAACTTCTTTTAATTCCATAAAAATAACCTCCGTAAATAAACTTGAAAGCCAATAATAAACCAATTAACACTGCTGTACCTGCTAACCATTGATTATCAGATAACTTATCCCTGATAATGACGCAAAATCCCTATTATCAGAGATTTTTCCCATGATAATGTAATAATCCGGTCTTTTCAAATCTGAAGTGCGGAAATGAGCGCATCGCCCGGCTTGGAACAGACCTCAGAAAACGCTCCGCCCGGGCTGAGAACAGATTTTTCCGCTCCGGAATGCTGTTCCCGCGCGGAGCATGGAAACGAGAAAAAAAACACCTAACCGCCTTTAACCGCATTCTGCCAAAGCGTTTCTGCGGAAACTCCCTGTTCCTGATTTTCCAAGATTTTTTTCCATAATGCAGCATCTCGCTGCGCGAGCCTGACATTGGCGAATTTCTTAATTTTTCTGACATATACGGACCCGTCTTTCCATAAAAAATGAACGAGTCTTCCGGTTTCTCCGCCCAGATCTTCGGCTGCCAATCTGATGCCGCTTTTTTTCAGAAACTCCCGAATAAAAATGATATTCGCATTTCCGACGCAATAACTGCTGATGCGGCATTCATCAAAAGGCTTGAACATTGACCCGCCCCCGAAAACTTTGGCGTGGAGGTTTTCATAACATGCGCCCAATTCCAGCATTTTATCTATGAGCAGCTCCATCGCGCATGTTCCGTATTTTCCCGGGTCTATATCGCAAACCGGCTCATCTTTTTCATGTCCTTCATAACTGAGAAGAAAATGATTCATGCCGATAATCCTTTGGATCGGATCATAAAGACATGCCGATATACAGGAGCCGAGAAGCGTGCTGATGATAATATTCTGATTTGAAATGTAACACTCACCCGGATAAAGCCAGATGCGCTTTTCTTTTTCCATATCTGCTGTCTGCATTTAAACAAATTCCTACTCGGTCCCAGTTCAGACAGTTGTCTGAATCAGGATTTTCAGGATTTTAGGATTGGGGAGGATTTAAATCCTTTAATCCCGATAATCCCCTATAATCCCCGTTAAGTTTCTCAGGGTCACGCCGCCGGCCTGCCCCTACGTCTATCGTTTGAACATGATGCCGAAACCGAAGCTGGTGATACAGTTATTGTAGTCAACCAGACTTTCGCCGTAACCTGTCCATAACTGGGCAAAGAGGAACACATCTTTTCCCGGGAGCGGAAAACTGTAATCAAATTGCAAGCCGCTTCTGCCGGTGTTCGGATTCCATCTGCCGATCCCGCTCAACATGCGGTTGTTCTGAAATTCATAAGCGATTTTCAATTCACCGTATCCGTAATAATCTTCGATATCCGGATTGTCATCGCCAGAAACATCTTCTCTGAAGCGATACCAGATTTTAAGCTCCGTGCTGAATTTTTTATATTCACAATAAGGTCTTATATAAAGCCTGTCCCAACTGCGGGATTTCGGTTCGCTTGAGCCGTTGGATTCGTGTTCATAGCCGAAATCGCTTCCCCAATTTCCCAAAGGATTGTTTTCCGGTAAGAGCCGGTAAAAAAATTCGGGATTGTAATTGGTTTCCCGAAAAGGTCTGGAATCTTTGTCATCCAAAAGCCGCCAGAAAGATTTCTGCGTATAAGCCGCATAAAAATTGCTGCCGAACAATTTCTGTTTCAGGCTCAGTTGAAATTTAAGTTCAGCATCTTCAAGCTTGGAATCGTTGCTGCCCCATGTCAGCGGCAAAAGATAGGTCTGTTTGTGCAGACTGAGACCTTTCCCGATTTTCATCATATTTTCTGCAAGTCCGGCGTCATTTTCTTCAGCTTCTTCAGCCTTATCTGCGGACAACTCCGCCCCATACACAGCGGCAGAGACCGTAACGGCAAAGCAGAACAGCAGAATACCGCCTGCTTTGAGTATAAAATCAAATCGCTTGGAAATCTTCAAGGTATTGAACATCATGGTTCGGAATAACCTCACTTTTTCATCGGATTTTATGCTGTAAAAATAAATTTGCTTCATTTGTCAGCGTATAATTTTTTTTGCGCCTGACATATCTTCGGCTCTTGTTGCAACTGAAATTTAATCTGTATGAACGGAAAGATAAATCAGATTCAACATGAAATCAATTGAAACAGTCTGATATCCAGATTCTTCGCTGCGTTCAGAATGACATTTCAGAATCACAACTCCTGACTGATACCATAAAATTTTATCTGTTATCAAGTCAAATTTATCTGACAGCAGAATTGTCAGTGAAATTTTGCTTTGATAAAAGATAATTATATCTGCATAACCGAGTGCTGCAAACTTTTCTTGAAACAATATTGCATCCGTGATATATGTGATTTATTATGATTCTGATATCCAGAAATAAAGGAGTGTATTAATGAATAAATTTTTGTTTCTTGTGTTTGTCTGTGTTGTGATTGCATTGCCTGCGCCGGCACCGGCGGCAGAGCCGACTGACACGCTTCAAGTGCATATTGACGAGGTTGTCAGCATCCTGAAAGACCCGCAGTATCAGACCGATGCCCAAAAAGACCAGCAGCGGGAAAAAATATGGAAAATTATCCATCAAATCTTTGATTTTGAAAGGATTTCCAAACTCTCGCTGGGAAAATACTGGAAAGATTTCAATCCCAAGCAACTGAAAGAATTTACAGACCTTTTTACCGATCTGCTCGGAGACACCTATCTGAAAAAGATACAGGGGGAATACAAAAATGAAAAGGTCAATTATCTGAGTCAGGAAATCGGCTCTGACTCCAACAGCGACAAGGCGCAGGTCAAAACAGAAATTGTCCGGGAAAATGTCAAGATTCCTGTGGATTACAGTTTGTGGAACAACAAAGGCGTATGGCGGATTTACGATGTGAAAATCGAGGGCGTAAGCCTTGTGAAAAACTATAGGAATCAGTTCCAAAAAATTCTTTTGAACAAGACGCCTGACAATCTGATTGAAAAATTGAAAAACAAGCTTGAAGAATAGGGAAGGAAAGGGAAGGGAAGGGAAGGGAAAGGTTCGGGGTCAGGGGTGAGAGGTCAGGGGAAAAGCAGAGACAGAAAATCCTGCGTTTGTGTCCCTCACTCCAACCCTGCCCGCGAGATACAGCTTATGAACCATCTTAAAAAAAATTTAGTATTCGTTTTTATCGTTACAATATTTTTGTCATCATTTTTGTCATCCGGATGCGCGCACAAGCCGGGCATGAATGCGTCTGAAGTCTCTTCTCCGGCAGCGAATCCGCAGCCTGAACCGCAAGCCGCTTCGGCAGAAAGCAAAACAACAGCCCGCAAAGATGCTTTGACTCATGAGCCGGAAGACGATCTTGATCTTTGGGATAAAGAAAACACGCCGAAACCGTCCGAAAAACCGGCGGCAGCATCGCCTGAAAGCGGTGAAAAGCCCGAAGCACAGACTTTTGATGAGGGGCTGAATGACGATCTTGATATCTGGGATGCACAGGTTGAGGAAGAATCAGCGCATGTTCCTGACCCGCTCGCGCCCTGGAACCGGATCATGTTTCAATTTAACGACAAACTGTATTTCCGGGTGCTGAAACCGGTTGCCAAAGGATACAGAGCCGTAACGCCCGAACTGTTCAGAATCGGCGTTAAAAATTTTTTTCAGAATCTTGCCACGCCCATCCGGTTAGTGAACTGCATTCTTCAGGGCAAAATATCTGCGGCTGAAATTGAACTGGCAAGATTTATCGTCAACAGCACGGCAGGGATCGTCGGGTTCGGAGATGTTGCCGACAAAGACCCGCAGTTGAAAAAGCCGAGCGAAGAAGACTTGGGACAGACGCTTGCGGTTTACGGCGTCGGAAACGGCTTTTATATTGTGTGGCCCATAATGGGACCTTCCACCCTGCGGGATTCTGCGGGGATGATCGGAGACCTTTTTCTGAATCCCCTTTCTCATACGGACATGCCGGCTGAAGCATCTGCGGGTATCACCGCTTTTGAGGTGATAAATGAAACTTCTTTCCGGCTCGGTGATTATGAAACCTTTAAGGAGGCAGCGATTGAACCGTATGAGTCGCTCCGGAATGCTTATATTCAGTATCGGAAAAAGAAAGTAAAAGATACGGAAAAGGGCAAAGGAGAAAAACGCTATGATATTCTTATAAAAGATATGATACATAACTGGATTAATTAAACAGTACAAACTATACTGATCCGCGTTTGTTTTTTTTGCCGCAGACGCACACAGACATACACAGACAGATATCCGGAAGCGTGATACGGCATATATGCGGAAAATATGCCGTAAAAAACCGAAAGCGGATCACTATAAGTTTCTTCAAGAAACTCAGTTTGTACGGATGACATACCCTCTGTCCGCTTTCCCTGAACGGTCGGAGACACACATTCAAACCCTGTATAATCCTGAACTCGTCTAGACTTTTGAGCGGTGCCGGTCAGATTCGGAGATAACCACTTGAAATTATTATATCTGCGCTTTCTGTAAAACGCCCATGCTGAAAACAGACGCAAACCGTTTCTGCGGCAAAACGATTTACAAAATCGTTTTAC
>JAIFKL010000273.1 GCA_020049595.1 Desulfobacteraceae bacterium | reverse complement strand
TTGCCAGTCTATAAAGGATTTTATTCGTATCTATAAACGATTTGAGTTAATTATTAAAGACCGATGGCCTACAACAGAAATTTTAATAGAAAATCGACATGGATCACGATATAGAGGAACATTTCTGATTTCCTATGGGCGAGATTTGGTTTCACTCGTTGAGGCTATTGAGCACAACGATATAGAATTACAAATTGCTTTAGATTTTCCACAGCTATTTTCTGCCTATGGTGGACCTTTCAAATTAGGAGAACGCGCCATTGAACATATCTTACAATGTTTACGTGGGATTCGTCATAAAATAAAAAGTATGCACATTTGGGGAAAAAGAAAAAGTAGCAATGGGAATTTTATTGCTCATAACGGAGATTTGAATTCATATTTTGATAACCAACAAAATATGAAAAAGGTGTTTCTTGCTGGTGTCAAAGACTTATTCGATGATGATCTGGAACGTTTTTTTGTACCAGAAGTAAATAGCTGTACAAATGATTTACGCTCTATCATCGCAGATTTAGAAAGTATCGGCTTTGATTTTATTAATACCTAAATTAGATTGAATGTTGCTGATATGTTATTATGAATAGGATGAGAATGCTAACGATCTGCTTGCACCGGAACGCAAAGGGCGGGCGGAAAAATTGGTTGCTAAAAGTCGGGTTTGGTTGCCGCCCGCTCTTTCCGCCCGGTGAAGCGGGGCGTTATGCGTCCTCTGTCAGTCACAGAGAACACAAAGGAAACACAGAACACAAAGAAAAACCCGCATAACCCGTCATTTCAGCGGACAGGCTAGGGCCGGGCTTTCCACGTTGGCTTAGGGCCCCGCCTGCCGCTGAATTCGGTGTTAGCATCTCGGAGAAAGAACGACCGTAAAACGTTCGTACGCTTATTTGACTATTATCCCTAAATTGAGTCAATTACAGAGAAGGAGGTAAGCCTATATGACATCAATAGGAACAATTCTACAGCTTCTTTTCAGTGCCATTCTTACTCTTATTCCAGCGATCATCCTCAAACAGAAGCAGATGAATATTACGATTGGTCTATGTTTTCTTTCCCTTATGGCAACATCAAAGGTGGGAGGACTGATCTTTGCTCTCCCTGTCACATTCCTTCTTTTGCTATTTTTCTTATGGCTTCGTTTTGTGTCAAAAGCTCATTACACCCTGTTTATTCTAACATTGGTCATTGTTGTCCTGTGGCTACTCTCCCAAATTATTCACCTTCCTATTCGGGTCTATCTTGGACAGCCAGCAGTAAAAATTGCCGCCAATATCGCAGGGCTTTTGTTTGCTATCGCATGCACAAGTGGGTGTGTCGAATTCTTTTTCTTACACAAAAGAAGAAAACGTCAGGAACCAGAGCAACATATCGTTGTGGGATAACACGCGGAAGGAACACCGTCACGCCCAAGAGGAAAAAGGAGGAATTGACGAGCACGAATACTTGACAACCTACGATACAATAACTCAATGGAAATACAATACCATACCAGAACATACCAGAACATCCGAAACAGGGAACGAAACGCTCACGGAAGAGAAGAGAGGAAAAGAAGACGGACGAGAAAAGATCAGACAAAGAAGAGCTCTGAAGAGAAGAGCAATGAGAATGAGAACCGAGAGGGATGCTAACGATGGCGTGAACCGGACGCAAAACAGCGGGCGGGAAAATTGGTCGCTGTTTCCTGTAGTTTAGGTGGCGCCCGCTGTTTTGCGCCGGTTACGCCGGTCGTTATTCGCCTCTCCATATTCTTCAAGAATCCGCAATTTCAATAGATTCAATATCAAGTTCCTGCCCTGAAATAATCTCTATCGAACCGCTCTGACACTTCTGACAGGTAAAAACAGGTCCCGTAATCGTCCATTGTGTATCGCATTCCCTGCATCTTGCAATCACCGGAATTTCTTCAATATGAAGTTCAACGCCGGCAAGCGGCGTATCTTTGGCAATGATTTCAAAGCAGAAGCGAAGGCTCTCCGGCACAACTGCCGCAAGTTTGCCGACCTTGAGATTAATCCGCTCTATCCGTGCGTCTTTCATATCGGCAGGTATTGAAGCAGTCGCAATTTCAGCCACCTGCATGGCGATTCCCATTTCGTGCATAATGTTTCGGCTCTCGGCTATTGGTTGTTGGCTAAAGAAGATAACAGACTTTACTGGAAATAAAAAAAAGTTTCTCGCAAAGCACGCAGAGACCGCAAAGCTGCTGAAAATTGCAGAACGCACAACTTTCTGTTTTTCTTCCTTTGCGCCCTCTGCGCCCTTTGCGAGAACCTTTTTTTGTCTCCGATAATGTCTAATTAATATCAAGGAAAGCAAAAATCCCCCCTTGAGGGGGGTGTCTGTGCGGAAACATCCCCCCTGCCCCCCTTCAAAGGGGGATTTTCCCTATTTTTCCCTCTTCTGAGTATGCTTAAAAAACTTTCGCACACAATTCGCCGAGTCTGCCGAGGTCTTCGCAGACATGGATACCGCTGGCTTTCATTGCGGCAATTTTGCCTTTTGCCGTGCCGCTGCCGCCGCTGATGATCGCGCCGGCATGTCCCATGCGCCTGCCCGGGGGCGCGGTCAGACCCGCAATAAAGCCGACTACCGGCTTGTTCATGCGCTTTTTGATAAAGTCGGCAGCTTCTTCTTCTGCGGTGCCGCCGATTTCTCCGACCATGACAATGCCTTTGGTCTCAGGATCATTTTGGAATGCGCTCAGGCAGTCAATAAAGTTGGTTCCGTTCACCGGATCGCCGCCGATACCGATACAAGTAGTCTGACCGATGCCCTGCATGGTCAACTGATGTACGACCTCGTAAGTCAATGTCCCGGAGCGTGAAACTACGCCGATGGGTCCGCCGGGCTTGTGAATCGGTCCCGGCATAATCCCGATTTTGCAGGCTCCGGGCGTAATGATGCCCGGACAGTTGGGCCCGATCAGACGTGATTTTTTTCCGCTCAGATAATTCTTGACCCGCATCATGTCTAACACCGGAATACCTTCAGTAATCGCAACAATCACATCCACTTCCGCATCCGCAGATTCCATGATAGCGTCCGCTGCAAAAGGCGGCGGCACAAAAATCATGCTGCAATTGGCACCGGCTTTTTTCACCGCGTCTTTGACCGTGTTAAACACCGGAATATCATCCATTTTCTGTCCGCCCTTGCCCGGCGTGACGCCTGCAACTACCTGTGTACCGTATTCGACACACTGACGGGTGTGAAACTGCCCCTCTTTTCCCGTAATGCCCTGAACCAGCAGCCGTGTATTTTTATCAACAAATATGCTCACGTTTTATCCCCCTTTTAAGTGAGAATTGAGAATTGAGAATTGAAGTGTTTATTTCTCAATTATCAATTCTCACTTCTCATTTTACAATCCCCGCAACTTTCTGCGCCGCATCTTTCAAATCAACTGCCGTTGTGAGATTCAGGCCGGAGTCGGCAAGAATCTGACGACCTTTTTCCACGTTGGTTCCTTCCATGCGAACCACCACAGGCACATTGATTCCGGTCTTTTTCGCCGCCTCGACAACGCCCTGCGCCAGTATGTCGCAGCGCAGAATGCCGCCGAAAATGTTGATGAGAACGCCTTTGACTTTTTTATCTTTCAGGATAATTCTAAAGCCGTTTTCCACCATTTCGGTGCTTGCGCCGCCGCCCACGTCAAGGAAATTCGCAGGCTCCGCGCCGGCAAGTTTGATAATATCCATAGTTGCCATTGCCAGCCCCGCGCCGTTGACCATGTTGCCGACATTGCCGTCCAAGTTGATGTAGTTGAGATTGAATTTCGACGCCTCCACTTCCAAGGGGTCTTCCTCGTCCAAATCACGGTATGCCAGAATATCTTTGTGTCGGAACAGCGCATTGTCGTCAAAATTGATCTTGGCGTCCAATGCGACCACAGTTTCTTCTTTTGTAATAACAAGGGGATTGATTTCCAACAGCGAGCAGTCATACGCCACGAACAGCTTGTAGAGATTCATGAGCATCGGCGTAAAAGATTTCATGACCGCAGGAGACATATTCAGACCGAAGGCAGCTTCCCGGCAGTGATAGCCTTCAATTCCCAGCAGCGGATTGATATAAACTTTGATAATCTTTTCAGGCGTTTTTGCCGCGACTTCTTCAATGTCCATGCCCCCGGCTTCGCTTGCCATGATGACGATTTTCGCCGTTGCACGATCCGGAATAATGCTGAGATAAAGTTCTTTTGCTATGTTCAAGCCCTGTTCTACCAGAACTTTTTTGACTTCTTTGCCTTCGGGTCCGGTCTGGTGCGTCACCAGATTCATGCCGATGATCTGTCCGGCAAGGCTTCTGACTTCATCGGCGGACTTTGCCAATTTGACGCCCCCGCCTTTTCCTCTGCCTCCGGCGTGAATCTGCGCTTTGACTACAACCGGAAATCCTCCGAGTGTTGCCGCAGTTTTAACGGCATCTTCAGGCGTAAATGCAACAGCGCCCTGGGGGATGGGGATGTTGTACTTTTTAAACAGTTCTTTTGCCTGATATTCATGAATTTTCATATTTCAACCTCACTCCTTTTTATACTTTCAACAGTAATAATCTGTGCGATTTTCCGTATTATCGGAATTAACTAAAACCGCCGCCCTTGTTTCAACGCGCCGCGTGAGAACAAAGACGGGATCAGGATTCTCAGGATTCTCAGGATAAAGGGGATGAGATATTTTTTATCCTGAAAATGCTTTTTATCCTGAGAATCCTGACACAGACCGATTTAACATATCAGCATCATTTTATTTTAATCAGATTTTTGACGCTTTTTACACCGTAAACCGATTTGGCAATGTCTTCAGCTTTTGCCTTGGCTTTGGAACTGTCAACCGCGCCGGTCAGCGTGACATCTCCTTCAAAGGTAGTAACGCTGACAGCAAAGCCGCTTGTAATCTCGTCATTCAGCAGCAGTGCCTTGATCTTGGTGGTAATAGTGGCATCATCAACCACCTCGCCTGCTGTTCTGCCTGCCGGCGTCTGACATCCCAAAAACGCTGTGAAAAATCCTACACAGATGATGACTACTGCAATTTTATTGAATTGTTGCATCGCTTCTCCGTTTTGTATTGAGAATTGAGAAGTGAGAAATATTGACTTCCCAATTCTCAATTCTCAATTTTCCTATCCTATCACACAAAGCACATCGTTTTTCGCTACCGCATCGCCGCTTTTGAAATTGATCGCTTTGATCGTGCCGCTTGCCGGAGACGGAAGCGCATTTTCCATTTTCATGGCTTCCAGAACCAGAACCGTTTCGCCGACCGTAACCGCATCGCCGACATTTTTCTCATATTTGACAATCATGCCGGGCATGGGCGCTCTCAGCGCAGTACCGTCAACATCTGCCGCCGCAGGCGCAGCAGGTTTGCATACAGCAGGCTTGGGCGGAGCCGGTTTGGGGGCAGCAGCAGCAGGTTTCGACGTAGGAGCCGGCGCAGCCTGCTGCTGTACATAGCTGACTACCGGTTTGCCGCCGACTTCTTCCACACCCACTTCAAAATAGTCGTCATCTACAAACACATTGAAAGTGCGGAGATTTTCGCCTTTTGCAGGTGCCTGTTTTTCTTTCTTTTCCACCAGCTTGCCTGCCAATGCCTTTTTCACCAATTCCTGTTTGGCTTTGACCTGTTCCATAGTGATAGGCTTGACGTCAGCCGGGACAGGCTCTTTGTCGTATTTCCAGCTCAGGAATTTCTTTCCGGTAACCGGATAAAGCGCATAGAGAATCACATCGTCTATATCTTTCGCCAGCGCGCCGACTTCTTTTTTGGCTTTGTCCAATTCCGGTTCCAAAACCTGAGCGGGTCGGCAGCTAATGGGTTCTTCGCCTCTGGGATAACCTTTCAGTGCCTTTTTCTGAACTTCGGCATTAATGGGAACAGCGGTCTTTCCGTACAAGCCGTAGCACAAATCTTTGACCTGACCCGTAATCATCTTATAACGCTCATTTTCGTCGTCAAAAAGCACATTGTTCACGGTCTGAATGCCGACAATCTGGCTGGTAGGCGTGACCAAGGGAATCTGTCCGAGGTCTTTTCTGACTCTGGGAAGTTCCGCATAAACCTGATCTATCTTGTCCAACGCGTCCATTTCTCTCAACTGATTGACCAAGTTCGAGAGCATACCGCCCGGGGTCTGGTGGAGCAGCACATTGATGTCAATGATTGACATTTTGGTGTCGTCCAGCAGATGACGGTATTTGGGCATCACATCTCTTTCAAGAATCTCGTTGATCTTTGCCATAAGCTTAATGTCAAAGCCCGTGTCCCGGTTCGTTCCGATCAGCGTCATCACCAAAGGCTCAATGGCAGGGTGAGAGGTGCGGTAGGCATAAGGAGACATACAGGTGTCAATAATGTCCACGCCCGCCTCAATCGCCTTCAGATGAGACATGGCAGACATGCCGGAGGTGAAATGGCTGTGAAGATGAATCGGCGGTTTGACCGATGCTTTCAATGCCTTGACAATCGCGTACGCGTCATACGGCGCGATCAGACCTGCCATATCTTTGATGCAGATACTGTCCGCGCCCATTGCCTCCAAGTCTTTTCCCTTTTTCACATAGTAGTCGAGATTGTAAACCTCTCCGCCGAGTCTCGGTTCTGTCATGGTGTAGCAGATGCAGCCCTGAAAATGCTTTCCGCAGGCTTTGATAGCCGGTACAACCGTTTCAAAATTGCGGTAGTCATTGAGCGCGTCAAAGGTTCTGAAAACATCCATGCCGTTGGCGGCGGCTCTTTCCACAAAGACTTTGGCAACATCATCCGCATAATTCCGATATCCCACAAGATTCTGCCCCCGCAACAGCATGGAAAAAGGCGTTTTCTTTATATACCGTTTCAGGGTGCGGATTCTTTCCCAGGGGTCTTCGTTCAGAAAACGGTGCATGGTGTCAAAAGTTGCGCCGCCCCATGTTTCCACAGCCCAGAATCCCACTTCGTCCATCAGTTCCGCGACAGGAATCATATCCTCGGTGCGCCCTCTGGTGGCGAAAAGGGACTGATGACCGTCACGAAGCGTCAGGTCTTCTATTTTGACAGGATTTGCCGCTTTGGGTCTGTCCTTATCGTAATTCATCGTGGTCATTTCTACCTGATGATGCTCGCTCATTGTTATCTATCTCCTTCTATTAAAAAATAAAAAATTATTGAAGTCTTTTGACATTGTAGAGACGCACGGCCGTGCGTCTCTACGCAATACAGCATTTCACATTCTTCTGAAGCCGTGGAAAGCTTTCATCTGCATCATGCTCCGCATCTGCATCTGCGCCTGTCGTCCGCTGACGCCCCAAAGCTTCAGCGGGGGCGGAGCAGCAGGCAACGCTGACGCGGCGCAGACTGCCTCTTCCTCTGTTCTGATATAAGCCATCACCGCTGAAATTGCGGCTGTTTTCTTTTTATTATCCATTCGAGTCTCCGTTTTGTATCAAAATTGAACCACGAAAGCACGAAAATAAGATTATCGCGCTGAGATTTGAACCACGAAAGCACGAAAGTTACGAAAAGCACGAAAATAAGGTGTCGTATTGCATTACAAAGGAATATTTCCGTGTTTTTTCGGGGGTCTGATTTCACGTTTCGCGCACATGATTTCAAGAGCCTCGATCAGTCGCGGCCGGGTTTCGCTCGGTACTATCACCGCATCAATATAGCCTCTGTTTGCGGCGCAGTAAGGATTGGAAAAAAGCGCTTCGTATTCCCTGATTTTTTCTTTCCGCTTTTCTCCGGGGTTTTCCGCTTCTTTGATCTCTTTCCGATGGATGATGTTTGCCGCGCCGGCTGCGCCCATCACTGCAATTTCCGCGCTGGGCCAGGCAAATGCCATGTCCGCACCCAAGTCCTTTGAACACATGGCAAGGTAGGAACCTCCGTAGTCCTTGCGGGTTACGAGCAGCATCTTGGGAACAGTTGCCTCGGAGTAGGTCCAGAGCAGTTTCGCACCGTGACGGATAATCCCTGCCCATTCCTGATTGCTTCCCGGCAGGTAGCCCGGAACATCAGCAATGGTCAGCATGGGAATATTGAAGGCATCGCAAAGGCGGATAAAGCGGGAAGCCTTGTCGGACGCGTCAATATCAAGACATCCTGCCATCACTTTGGGCTGGTTCGCAATAATGCCGATAGTTCTGCCGTTGAGCCTTGCAAAACAGACAATGATATTTTTTGCATAATGCTCATGCGGCTCGAAAAATTCACCGTTGTCAACGATAGAACGGATCACGTCTCTCATGTCGTAGGACTGGTTCGGATTGTCCGGAATAAGACTATCCAAAGCCGCATCCGTGCGTTTCGGATTGTCTCCGGTATTGACAAGGGGCGGCTCTTCCATGTTGTTGGAGGGCAGATAGGAAAGCAGCCGCTTGATCTGATTCAGCGTATCCTCATCGTTTTCACAGGCAAAATGGGCAACGCCGCTTTTTTCGTTATGCGTCATTGCGCCTCCAAGCTCTTCAAACGTGATTTCCTCGCCGGTCACGGATTTGATGACTTCCGGTCCCGTGATGAACATATAACTCGTATTTTTGACCATGAAGATAAAATCGGTCATTGCCGGTGAGTAAACCGCGCCGCCTGCGGTGGGTCCCATGATGGCGGAAATCTGCGGAATCACGCCGGATCCGACAGAGTTCCGGTAGAAAATCTGTCCGTATCCTGAAAGCGCGTCAACGCCTTCCTGAATCCTCGCGCCGCCCGAGTCATTCAGTCCCACAAACGGCACGCCTGCTTTGAGCGCCATGTCCATGACTTTGCAGATTTTTTTGGCGTGCATTTCGCCCAGACTTCCGGCGCGTGCCGTAAAATCCTGAGCAAAAGCAAATACGGGTCTTCCTTCCACAAGCCCGTGACCCGTGATCACGCCGTCGGACGGAATTTCAACTTCCTTCATGTCGAAGTTGACGCAGCGATGCGTGACAAACATATCAATTTCCCGGAATGTTCCCGGATCGAACAGCACATTCAGACGTTCCCGCGCCGTGAGTCTTGCTTTATCTTTCTGTTTTGCAACGGCTTTTTCGCCGCCCATCTGAAGCACTTTCTTTTCCCGTTCCTTCAGATCACTGATTTTGTCTGCTATAATTCCCATTGTCTCATCCCTTTAAAAAAAATTTCAGTTCGCAGGGACATGCCCCTGTGTGTCTTAATAAATTCTAATTTTGTCTGTTAATCAACAATTTTTTGAGATTTTTTATAATGTTTAACATAACATCCTTTTTATACTGTAAAAATCAGAAGACCGAAAAGCTTCTGATAAGCTCCGTAGGAGCGTCATATTTGTAGCAAACAGCAACAGAGACCCCGAACTCCGTAGGAGTAAAATATATAAATTCCGTCAGATATGCTATTCCGCCCCTGCGGGGCTTGTATCTGAGGTTTTCATCGGTTTTCTACAAATATATCGCCCCTACGGGGCTTGTGCGACGGTTTTCGCCTTTTTTATAACGCCCCTTTTTTATAACGCACCGTCAAAACACAAACCATGTTTACAAATCCCGCGCCTGATAGGTATTGCACACGTCCGGCGTTCCTTTCTCAAATCCTTTAAGCTCCGCAGGAGCGGAATATTTGTAGCAAACAGCAGCAGAGACCCCGAACTCCGTAGGAGTGAAATATATAAATTCCGTCAGATATGCTATTCCGCCCCTGCGGGGCTTGTATCTGAGGTTTTCATCGGTTTTCTACAAAGATATCGCCCCTCCGGGGCCTGTGCGACGGTTTTCGCCTTATCTCGTTATCTCGTTATCTCGTTCCCACGCTCCGCGTGGGAACGCAGAACGGGTTTGAAACCCGTTTTTCAGACGGACGCGGAGCGTCCGGGCTGCATTCCCACGCAGAGCGTGGGAACGAGATAAATTCTCTTTACAAATCCCGCGCCTGATAGGTATTGCACACGTCCGGCGTTCCTTTCTCAAATCCCCTGCGGAACCATCGGACCCGCTGGGCAGATGTGCCATGTGTAAAGGTTTCCGGGGTGACATAGCCGCGTGACTGCTTTTGCAGTCTGTCATCACCGATGCTGGCAGCCGCATTCAGGGCTTCTTCAATGTCTCCTGATTCCAGAACGTGACGCGCTTTGTCTGCATGGTTCGCCCACACACCGGCAAAGCAGTCCGCCTGCAATTCCAGCCGTACCAGTAAGTCATTGCCATCCGCCTCACTCATCTGAGATCGGGCAGCATGAACCTTTTGTAAAATGCCGAGAAGCGTCTGAACATGATGTCCCACTTCATGCGCGATCACATAAGCTTCTGCAAAATCGCCCGGAGCCTTGAATTTCTCTTTGAGTGCCTTATAAAAACTCAGATCAATGTAAACTTTATGATCTCCGGGGCAGTAAAATGGTCCCGTTGCTGCCTGAGCAAAACCGCAGGCTGATTTAACGGCATCTGAAAACAGTACCAATTTCGGTTCGTTATACGTCTTTCCCATCTGTCTGAACAACTCATGCCATGTATCTTCCGTATCAGCCAAAACTACAGAGACAAAATCGCCGCCCTCATCTGTGGGTCTCGTACCCGGCGCGTTCCCGGACGGTGCCGATGTCTCGGTCTCTAAGCTCATCTGCTGTATGACTTCAAAAGGATCCGCTCCGAAGAGCATGGCAATCAGCGCAATGACAAGAATGCCCAGTCCTCCGCCCGCCGCCCCGCGCACAGCCCGACTTCCTCTCCGATCTTCCACATTATCGCTTCTTCTTCCTGTTTTCCAGCGCATGAAACACCTCCATCAATTATTCGGATGTTGAATGACTACATGAGCAAATTTATAGTGATATGTCTGATACATAATTAATTTTATTCGTATTAACAACCTGTTAGAACAATTTTACTTATCGGAAACGAAAGGAAAGCCTTTGTATTTTCTATAAGCCTCACTCATCCGTTTAAAATCGTTTGCCGACAAGCGAAGAACATGAAAAACAACATATTTCATGCACGTATAAAAAGGCGATCTCTCCCTCAGAAACATTTCATAGATTGCATCTCCCCGTTCAAGAGCCGACATTTTCTCACAAAATACCTTATCCTCCCAGTCTGCCGGATTGATTTCGCGCATATCACGAAAAGCCCACCAGTCTTTTTTACAGTCAGCCTGAAATACAACTTCAATGAATTCATCCCAGCGGCGGTTTCTGTAGCATAGCGGCATGGGATCATTAAGAAATTTTATGGTATTTATCACTTCAGACTTTAAAGATTCTCTCTCTCCTGAGACAGCCTCACGATGCTTGTTAAAATGAATCAGCTCGTCAACTTTGCATCCGAAGGGCGGATTTGAAGGGTCTATCAAATCCGTTCGGGTTGCAGCCTGATGAAGATTAGCCGGAATACGATAGGGGCTTTTCCTCTTTCGGTCATTGCAGTCCTTACATGAAAAATTAAGATTTTCCCATTGATAAGCGCGCGCAGGAAAATTTTTGTGCCATGGTAAAAAATGTTCCACAACACCCTTATTTCCGACAAAGATTTCGCACAGAAAACATTTGTCTAAATATAGTTCTCTCAATCTGCTCAAAACATCGTTGTGGCGATAGATTTTAGAACTCGCTTCCCCGCCCTCTCTGATTTTTGAGATTTCGGCAGACAGATCACGGTCAAGAGACGGCGGAACTCCGACCGAAGAGCGATCAACTTGCCTCATGAACCGGCTCTCCTTTTGTCTCTTCTTCTTCTTTATGTCTAATCCGATCTCGAATTTCGGGCGAACCGTAAATAGAGACAATCCGATCACAGGCAGAAAGTAAAGAACTGCTGCGCTTTGCAAGTTCTGAATAAAGTTCTACAGCCTTTTCATATTTATCAGATTCTGAAATAAAATCCTGAAGTAATCTTAATTTTTTTTCAATTTCATCCGACCAAAGCGACGGCACATTGAAAACGACATCTAAAATATCATCAATACGCCAGGAAGAAAAATCATCGTCAAAGACTTCTCCGTCAGGGAGACGAATCACTAAAGATTTGTCTTTCGGCAATGATCTTAAAACAAAAGGACTATGCGTCGTTACCATAAAATTTATGGACGGAAACAATTCGGATAAAAACGGTATCACTTTTTGCTGCCATTGCGGATGTAAATGAGAATCAACTTCATCTATAAACACCCAGCCGGACGGCATTTTTTCATGATTTCCTTCGGGATCGAATTTTTCTAACAGATAAATTTGCTGTGAAATAATATCTCCCACTGTCACCAGAATATCTAATTCACCGGCAGATAATAAAGAAAGGGCTTCTAGTCGTCCTAATCCAACACGGCGGAAAGGCCAAGGGCGAATAACAAATTCTTCATCGCTTCTTCTGAGAATATACAATGCTTTCATAAGATTGTTATTTGCTATTTTAGCATGATGATAGCCCATCTTATTATCAAAAGCCATATCCAAAATCAGACTCTCAAGGTTTAACAAGCCTGATTTGGAACCTATGGGATAGGGACGCCTGCCTGCCCAATTAAATTCAGACCGAGGTGAAACGCCTACATTATGTTTTACTTCATAATAAGGAATTTCAAAACGGTTTGAAGGACGAAAAAGAAGAACACTCCGCGCTATCGGGTCATTCCCTGTTTTCTGCAAATTCTCTATTGAAACATTAGGTTTTAAAACACTGGGAAACCATTCATAAAGTAGATAAACTTTAGGAATTTCAAATTCCTTGCATAAATCTGTCACAAAAGGATGATGAAGCGATTCAGGATGAATTACCAAAAACGGATATCTGTGTTCAGCATGTTGAGTCTCCCAATCCATCACTACAGCAAGCGCAGGTCCCTCTGTTCCGATTTCTTCTTTGCTCCACAGCAGACGAAATAGGCTGAAGCCTTGTGTTACAGATTCGTCGTTACGATCAGGAACAGATTCATGGGTCAGGTTGCAAAGCGCATTGATTATAATAGATAATAACGCGGACTTCCCCCCTCCGTTCGGTCCCACAAGACAGATGATATTTTTATCTTCGGGTATTGTAATATCTATATTGCGGATATTCCGAAAATTCCGAACACGAATCCGTTTCAATTTCAGATGCGGATCAATGGTATCCCAAGTTGACATTGTTATCTATCCTCAAGAAAAGAATATAATTCAATAGGTAGCAAAATAATTGCTTCTTATCACACTGACTCGTTCTTATCAAGCAAAGAAAGCAGGTTTGCTGCTGCAAGCGTCGGCGCGGTTTCGCCTTTTTCCACTTCTCGTATCAGCTTGGGAAGCAATTTTTTTATTTCGGCATTTTTACGGAAGCGTTCTCTCAGCCCTTCTTCCACAAGGGACCACATCCAGTCCAAAGCCTGTCTCCGCCGTTTTTCCGACAATTCGCCGGTAGCTGAAAGTTTTTCTTTATGCTCCAGAACCGTATCCCAGACACCTTCAATGCCGCTCATTTCTTTTGCGCTGCATGTGAGTACCGGCGGGTGCCACGTCGGCGTTGAGGGATTGAGAAAATGCAGCGCAGTTTCGTACTCTTTTCTTGCCCGATTGGCTTTTTCAATATTGTCGCCGTCCGCTTTGTTGATGGCAAGCGCATCAGCTAATTCCAGAACGCCTTTTTTGATGCCCTGAAGTTCGTCTCCAGCGCCCGCCAGCATCAGAACCAGAAAAAAATCCACCATCGAAGCAACAGTAGTCTCAGACTGCCCTACGCCCACCGTTTCCACAATGATGACATCAAAACCTGCTGCCTCGCAAATCAGCATCGTTTCTCTGGTTTTGCGGGCAACACCGCCCAGCGTGCCTCCGGAAGGAGATGGACGAATAAATGCCCGTTTTTCAACAGATAGTTTTTCCATACGGGTTTTGTCTGCCATGACGCTGCCGCCGGTTCTTGTGCTGCTGGGATCCACGGCAAGGACTGCCACATTATGGGCTTTCCGCAGCCTGATTTTTTTCAGCGGATGAGTTTTTTCCCGAACCAGCATCATGCCGATGCTTTCGATAAACGTGCTTTTGCCGACGCCCGGAACGCCTGTGATTCCCAGACGGACGGCATTTCCCGTATGGGGCAGCAGCGAATCCACAATGGTTCTCGCCAGTTCCTGATGAGCCGGGAGCGAACTTTCCACCAGCGTAATAGTCTTGGAAAGAATCCGGCGATTTCCCTCCAGCACGCCCTGAATATAGTATTGAGGATTATCCATCATTGTTTATTTTTCCGGTTAGTTAGAATAATGTAGGGTGGGCATGAAATGCCCACCTGCTACTGAAACACACGAAAGGTTAGTCATATTTCGTGCCTTTCGCTCCTTTCGCGCTTTCGTGGTTCTGTTTTCGTGGTTCATGTTTTAACTCATACCGCTCTTCGGTGAGGTTTACGCCCCAGAGCCGATGAGATTTTTCTTCAGTCTTTACAAAGCCTGCGGATTTGTATAAGTGAATTGCTGCTTCCAAATTGCTGATTGTCCACAGAAACAAAGATTTATATCCTGAGGCTTCGGAAAAATTGACCGCTTCCCGAACTAATTGCTTTCCAAGCCCCAAACCTCTGACATCCGGGTGAAGGATGAGCCAGCGCAGTTGCGCCGTGTATTCCGAAGTGCGGACAATCCCAACGGAGCCGACGACCTTTCCGTCTGCTTCGGCAATCCATAAGCGTTCCCGCTCCGTTGCGGACAGCACAAATTCAGCCAGCGGCTTTGCCACATAAGGCTCAAATGTGTAGTCAAATCCGTATTCATCCGCGTAGAGAACGCCGTGAAGATAAATGATATAGCCGATGTCTCCCGACTTTATCTCATTTCTTATTTGAAAAGGGTTTTGTCTGTCGGTCTGCATATTAAAATATTTATTTGAATTTATATGAAAATATATTATAATATATTTTAAGCAAACAAGTTATTCTATCCACAAGCGCATCGCATTCTCTACCGCCTTGAAGCCTATTGCTCCATAAATCGGCCTTCCCGCATCGCTGGCATTGAGAAGTAAGCGATTAATTCCCTGTGATTTGCAGTAATAAATCGCTGTTTCTACGATTCGGCGTGCAAGTCCTTTTTTTCTATATGCTTTATCTGTATAAATACTGTGTAGATATGCGACATGATATGAAGGATCAGCAGGCACAGGCACATTTGTCATTATGGAAACTGCGCCGCTTGCCACGATTTTGCAATTGTCTTCAATTATCCATGCCTTACAGATGCCGTTTACTAATTCAATCTGCAATTTTTGAGTGTAACTTTTCTCCATTTCCTCCCATTTAAACGCATCGACAGACTCGCCTTTCAACATCATTATCTCTTTAAACATCAGACAGTGATGTTCAACTAATATCGCTATATCCTCAAGCGTTCCTTGCCGGATTGGAAAATTATTTTGTGTGTTTTGTGTCATTGCTTAGATTTTAGAGTTATCCATATTTCTATAATATTCAATATCTTCTATTGATAATTCATTTTTATCAACCAATTTATAGTGTTTTTCATCAATTATGACCAATTCTAATACACCATTTTCTTCTTCAATAGTTGTCTCAAGTATTGCAAAACTGTCGTTATCAATAAATTGCATGGCTACAGGTCTGCAAATTACTGACGGATATCTTGATCTGCAAAAATAAACATCTTGCAAAACCTGTACGATACCGAATTTGTCCCCGGGTGATTTTGCCTGACATGGAAAAACATAATGCATTCCGTTTTTAGCGACACCCAAATAAATTTCATCTATTTCAATCTGTCCGACTCCGTTTAAAACCGTTCTGAGATGATTTTGGATTGAATAACAGGCTGTTCCCATAAAAATATCAACAATCCTGTTATATCTCACTTTTGTCAAAAGCGCCTGTTCATCATTTGCAGGTGCATACATTTTGACGATTTCAGGTGTCGCATCCGGAATTTTTATTTTCTGCCGGTTTGCAGCAGGTTCGATCTTGGCTTTCCGGCTTAACCTGAATTCATAAGAGCCTATTCCTGTTCCTATTATAATCCACTCGCACCCTGCCGGCGATGTCTTATTTATTTCTCCGGGTAAATCCCTTCTGAAGCGATAACTGTAAACAATATCTCCTAAATTCTTTATGCGAGGTATTTTGAGTTCGTTACATGCAGTTGCTAATTCCTCTCTGTCAAAAGGAACACTTCCCGATTCCTCAGCATAATGTTTGAAAAAAA
This sequence comes from Desulfobacteraceae bacterium, assembly GCA_020049595.1. Classification (GTDB taxonomy): domain Bacteria; phylum Desulfobacterota; class Desulfobacteria; order Desulfobacterales; family JAIFKL01; genus JAIFKL01. The sequence continues at coordinate 6,978 of JAIFKL010000273.1, read as the reverse complement.
CGCTTTCAATCAACTTATCGTATTTGCTTGTCATTTATGAAACCCGAAAAATCAACCCTTCCACTGTAAAACAAGGACTTCCTCACGCAGTTCCGATTTAGTCGCGGTTGCCTGTCTTGTCCTGAACAAATCTGTCCTTACCACTTCATAACCTGACGAGCGGGCTATATCAGCCAAAATCTGTCCGGTTCGGATCATTACCCTGAGATATGAAGCCTGATCTCCGACCACATAAGCTAATTTTGCCCCCGGCTTCAATACAGCACGGAGTGCAGACAGATGTCTCGCCATTCCGCCGAAATAAAGGCGTGTGACAGTAGCGTACAGCCTTTCAAAACCTGAATTCTTTCCAAGCTCGATTCTCCGTTGTTCGATTTTTTCAGCAATACTTTTAATTTCTTCATTATCCGCTATCCATCTGTCATCATCATCGCCTTTGTAAACACCGCGGGTGTTTGAACGAATAAGATTTTTTTTAAATGATCTTAAATCGCTTCTGTCTTTCATAAATCCGAGAATAACGGATTCAAGTCTTGTGGTTCTGCTGTAATCCTTTTCATTCGGATAAGGCGGCGATGTGATAACCGCATCAATCGAATTCGGCGGAACAATTTTGCTGATATGGCGTGAATCTCCTGAAAAAATCTTGCAGACAGTCATTGCCCGACCGATAAGCGATTTAATATCTGTTGTCATTTTAATTATCTCAGATAACCATGCACTGATCACCGGAACATCATATTTTATATTTTTTACGCCGACTTCAGGCCCGAAATAAAGATTGCTTATTGAAAAAACAAGCGATTTCGCCAATGCTAACAAGGCGTAGCGAGCATAAGGTTCAACAGCTTTTTTCTCTATATGCTCAAGCAAGGTTAAAATTTTATGCAACGGAACCGGACTGACAGAATTTTTAATTAAGAGTTTTTCCGATTTCGCTTCAAGAGTTTTTAAAGGTATTTTCTTTATATCTCCCTTGAAATGAATACGATCATCAATGCCTTGTTTTTTCAGTTTATTCAGAACATCATCTGCAATATCTTCAGCATATTCTTTAAGCAGGTCCGGTTTGATACTCCAATCTGTTTTTACAGAACTGGCAAAATGTGCAAAGGGAGTCGCTTCAACACCGATACACTCAATTCCTCTTAACTTACACTCCACAAGCGTTGTGCCGGTGCCGCAGAACGGGTCTAACACTTTATGCTGATTGTTTATCCCGAAATCTTCCAAATAATCTCTCACCAAATGAGGCGGAAAAGACAAGACAAAACGATACCAATCATGAAATTTTTTATCTCTTTCATCTAATTTATTGAGCTGTCTGTTAAGCTTTTGTTTTTCATGAAAATCAGGCAGCGTCATCTGGTATTGTGAAGAAAACATATTGATCTGCTTTAACCCCGTATATCCTCAGGCGTTCCTTGCCGGATTAGAAATTCATTTTGTGTGTTTGGATTCATTGCTTGCATATCCGCCCGTCATCAGGCTGTCTTTTCTACATGAGATTTAAGATACTCCTCAATCTGCATAAGCCTCAGTACCGGCGATTTAATATCCTTTGTTTCATTGGAAACGTATTTTCTCATTTCCGTTAAGCAGTCAAGAAATCTGTCATTCGTTATAAAATCTATTTCTATCCCATATTTCTGTCTGATATTTTTATTTATCTCTTCCAAGTCTCTGGCTTGATTGTGTTTAGAACTCTCTCTGGAATTTTTTATAATCGGAGTCCATAGCATAAAATGTTTTTCATAATCCTCAAAATACTTATTTGCATAGTCTATATCCTTTGAAAATTTATCTGTTAATTTATTTACATTATTTGGCTGCCTGTCTTTGACATATCTCAGTCCGGTTGTTAAATGAATGGCAACCTCGCATATATATACAATTTTTTGCTTTAAGTTGATGGCTATGACATCTATTTCACCTTGAATATCAGGTGTATATAAATTCTTTTGCACAAACTCACAACCTTTGATATATTCAAGATAAGCTGCAACTAATTCCTCTCCGATATTTATCATTGCTGATGAATTACTCTCTTATCTGATTTTACTACAATATTTTTTTGGGTGAGGCAAATCTCAATGCCTCACCCTTTTGCTTTCAGCGAATTACTTCTGCCGCTTTTCCAATTCATTGAGAATATGGTTTGCAGACTCCGTGACCGGCGTTCCGGGACCGAACACGCCCACCGCACCTGCATCATAGAGGAACTGATAGTCTGTGGGCGGAATCACACCCCCGACGACTACCAGCACATCATCTGCGCCGAGTTTCTTGAGTTCACTGACCAATGCCGGTACCAATACCTTATGTCCTGCCGCCAGACTTGATGCGCCCACCACATGCACGTCATTTTCCACTGCCATTTTAGCAGCTTCTTCCGGCGTCTGAAACATGGGGCTGATGTCAACGTCAAACCCCAGGTCCGCAAGGGCTGTGGCAATGACTTTGATGCCCCGGTCATGCCCGTCCTGCCCCATCTTGGTTACAAGGATTCTGGGCCGGCGGCCTGTTTTTTCCATAAATGACTCGGTTCTTTTTCTCACCGAAGAGATCACTTCGCTGTCTCCGAATTCCGCAGCATATATCCCGGAAATACACTGGGTTGTCGCCACATATCTCCCGAAAACTTTTTCCATCGCGTCTGACACTTCTCCGACGCTCGCCCTTGCTCTTACCGCGTTGATGCAGGCTTCGAGAAGATTTCCGCTGCTTTCGGCAGCTTTGGTAACCGCTTCGAGTGCCTGCCGGGCAGCCGTACTATCGCGTTTTGTTTTCACCTCTTTCAGCCTTGAAACCTGCTCATCCCGCACCGCAGCAGGCACTTCGAGAATTTCAAGATCTAATTTCTCATCTTTAAGCTGATACTTGTTGACGCCGACAATAACATCTTTGCCCTTTTCGATGCGCGCCTGCTTTCGTGCTGCTGATTCCTCAATCCGCATCTTGGGCATTCCCGATGCAATTGCTTTTGCCATGCCTCCCAATTCTTCAACTTCATCAATAATTTTCTGCGCCTGTTCGATAATGCCGCCGGTCAGGGCTTCGACATAATATGAACCGCCGAGCGGGTCAATCACATGACAGACCTGCGATTCTTCCTGAACGATAATCTGCGTGTTCCGGGCGATTCTTGCTGAGAAATCCGTGGGAAGACCGATTGCCTCATCAAAGGAATTGGTGTGCAGGGACTGAGTGCCGCCCAGTGCGGCGGCGAGACATTCCAGCGTAGTACGGATGATGTTGTTATACGGATCCTGTGCGGTCAGACTCCAGCCGGATGTCTGAACATGCGTCCGCAACATGGATGATCTCACATCTTTGGGATTGAATTGACTCATGAGCCGATGCCAGAGAAAGCGGGCAGCCCGCAACATGGCAATTTCCATGAAGAAATTCATGCCAACGCCGAAGAAGAAAGAGAGTCGAGGCGCAAAGCTGTCAATGCTCAGACCCGCTTTCAATGCGGCTCTTACATATTCAACGCCGTCCGCCAGCGTGAACGCGGTCTGAAGCACAGAATCCGCACCGGCTTCCATCATGTGATAGCCGCTGATGCTGATCGTGTTGAATTTGGGCATGTTTTTGGAGCAATAGCCGATAATATCGGAGACAATCCGCATCGAAGGCTCCGGCGGATAGATATAGGTATTTCTTGTGAGATATTCTTTGAGAATATCGTTCTGAATCGTGCCGTTCAGGTCTGCCTGTTTGACGCCCTGTTCTTCCGCAGCCACGATATAGCCTGCCATGATGGGCAGAACCGCGCCGTTCATGGTCATGGACACGGACATCTTATCTAAGGGAATCTGGTCGAACAGGATTTTCATGTCTTCCACGCTGTCAATGGCGACGCCGGCTTTTCCGACATCGCCGAAGACTCTGGGATGATCCGAGTCATAGCCTCTGTGGGTGGGCAAGTCAAAGGCAACCGAAAGCCCCATCTGACCCGCCGCGAGATTTCTTCTGTAAAATGCGTTGGATTCTTTTGCGCTGGAAAATCCCGCGTACTGGCGGATAGTCCAGGGTCTGCCTACATACATGGTTGCCATGGGACCGCGAACATAAGGCGCCAATCCCGGAAGCGTGTTCACATGCGCCATGCCTTCAATATCTTCGGCAGTATAAAGGGGTTTGACGAGAATGCCTTCCGATGTCTTCCAGTTATATGACTCAGGCGGCTTGCCTTTGGACTGTTTTGTTGCAAGTTCTTTCCATTTCTGAATATGGGGATGCTCTGACATTTTATTAACTTCGCTCCTTTTTTAAGTGAGAATGAATAGTAACAGGTTGCAGGTTGCAGGTAACAGATAACTTGTCTCTTGTAACCTGCAACCTGTAACCTGTTACTTGCAACTTTTCTCACTTCTCAATTTTTTTATCTTTGGCACAGTTCTACCAGAACGCCGTTGGTGGCTTTGGGATGCAGGAAAGCGATTTTTGCGCCGCCTGCGCCTTTTCTCGGCTGCTGGTCAATGAGCTGAACGCCTTTTGCTTTTAACTCTTCCAGCGCGGCTTCGATATTTTCCACGCGGAACGCCACATGCTGAATGCCCTGACCTTTTTTCTCAATGTATTTTGCCACGGGACCGTCCGGCGACGTGGATTCCAGAAGTTCTACTTCGCTTTCGCCCACCGGAAAAAAAGCCGTTGTAACTTTCTGCTCCGCAACGGTTTCTGTGCCTTCAAAATGAAGCCCCAGAATTGCCGACCAGAAATTTTTTCCCTCATCAATGCTGTTGACTGCAATGCCGAGATGGTCAATTTTCAGGATTTTCATGACTCACTCCTTTTCGCCTTTTTTATTTCGTGTTTCTATTTTTGAATTATCTTTTTCAGGATTTGAAATCGCCCGCCACACCATTTCAAACAAAACATTTGCCTGCCCGGACAGGCTTTCTTTCTGTCCTCTGGAAACCCACATGAAAAAAGAACGCTGCACAAATCCGTGCATGAAATCGAGCAATATGCCTGCCCGCACATTCGGATTCAGAATGCCTTCAGCCTGCCCCTGCCGCAACACATCCAGAAAGAGATTGATCATTTTTTTCTGCTGAAAGGTCTCGTCCGCTATCCATGTTTTCATGGGAAGCGTCATAAACAGAATTTTTCCCAGACCGGGATTTTTTTCATAATAGTCCAACTGTACCCAAAATACTTTTCTCAGCTTTTCCTTCAGGTCTTCTATGCCCTGAAGATGGTCAATAATACGCTCAGTGAGTTTTCCCAGCCAGATGTCAAGAAAAGCAAACAGGAGTTTCTCTTTGCTGTCATAGTAACTGTAAATGGTGCTGAAACTGACGCCGGCTTTTTTGGCAACAGCGCGGATATTGGCTTTGTGGAAATCCGACTCGGAAAAAATTTCCAGCACCGCCGCTTCTAACCGCTGATGAATTTCAGATTTGAGCGTATGAGACATGATTATATTTGCTTTTTCGGATAGAGCAGTCACTCAGTCAATGCCGTTAAGTTAAGGGCGGCTGCGCGGGCCCAGGCTGAAAACAGATATTCCCTCTCCCCGGAGGGGAGAGGGGGAGTTCTTAACTTAGTGGCATTGAGTCACTCAGTACCCGCCTCCTGTCCGTTGCATTCAATTTTGAAATGAGATGTAACTTAAAAAAACAACTCTGTTTTATGGAAAATCGGCATATAACTTCTTAAAAAGAAAATATATTCAAATATAGAGGAATCTGATATGTGAAAAACAGTAACATTGTTCCGAATGATGCTTCTTATTTAAAACAACTGATTCTGTCTGTCAAGCATAAAATGATACAAGCTTAAAAAAAATTATTTTTTGGGGATTGATGCCGGAGGGCACGCCCGCGGCGTGCCCCTGCGGGAAATTGTAAAGCGGATTTGCAATCCGCTTGAAAGCGATTTGAAAAATCGCTTTACTTCAGGGCACGCCGCCGGCGTGCCCCTGCATTCAAAAAGTCGTAAAGCGATTTTTCAAATCGCTTAAACCGCTTGAAAAGCGGTTTTACGGAGAACAATGTTTTTGATAGCGAATTGGTATCAGACAGTGGTGGTGCGCTTTTCTTAACGGCTCACAAATCGCCAATATTCATACATCCGTGCAAATGCTTTTACCGCCCGTTCAGGCGTGGGATAAAAAATGCCTTTAAATCTGCTGTCTTTCACCCGGTAAACGGTCTGCTCTTTCCCTTCTGTGAGAATGCTCACACCGAAGACCGGCTTGTCGTATTTTTCCATCAGTGCCACGACATACTTAACGTAATTCTTTTCAAAATCTGCAAGCTGTCCGGTCATGGTTTCGGTAAATTCCGGGGAACAGCTCGGGTCCACTTTGCACGAAGCATCGCCGACTCTGCCCAGAAGAATCTTTCTGCCCATAATACCGAGATTAATTACGGCATCGCAGCCTTCCCATTTCAGCAATGCCTCAGTAATGTCCATCGCAATGGATTCCTCATTTTCGCCCACAATGTCCACCGGATTTGAATGACTCCAGTAAGGCGGCAGCATCTTGTTAATGCGCTCGGTCAGTTCCGACGACAAATCCGGCACGCTGAGACCGTGTTCCGAACACAAATCAGCCGTCACAACGCCCCAGCCGCCCCCGAGCGTTATAATTGCCGCACGATTTCCTTTGGGCAGAGGCAGGGAAGAAAAAGCAGCGGAGAGATCAAGCAAATCCATGGGATATTCCACTTTTACAATGCCTGCCTGTTTGCATACCGCATCAAAAACCTTTGAATCCGAAGCCAGCGCACCGGTATGACTCGCGGCAGCCCGCTGTCCGGCTTTGGTTCTGCCGCCTTTTAAAAGCACAATGGGTTTCTTTTTTCCGACCTGCGCGGCGGCTTCAAAAAAGCGGCGTCCGTCTTTGACGCTTTCAATATACAGCATGACGGTTCGGGTCAGGTCGTCCGTGCCTAATGCCTCAACATAATCTTCCACGGTAATCATTGCCTCATTGCCGGAGCCGGCAAAAGCGCGTAT
>JAIFKL010000367.1 GCA_020049595.1 Desulfobacteraceae bacterium | reverse complement strand
GAAAATTCGGTGTACAAAACAGTGCTGTAGAGCGATTTTTCAAATCGCTTTAACCGAATTGAAAATTCGGTGTACTGCAATCCCTTTCTTTGCTGCCCAGGCTAAAAACAGATGCACCTTTGCGAGAAACTTTTTTTCATATTGATTTATTCAGGCAGTTTATCAAAAAGAATGTGAAAAATGAAAACTGCCACGCCGATTGAAATTGCGCTGTCCGCGACATTAAACACGGGCCAATGCCACACGCCGATGTAAACATCAAGAAAATCAATAACTTTACCGAATCGGATTCTGTCAATCATATTGCCGACCGCGCCGCCGAATATCAGCGCAAAGCCGCTTGCAAGCATCGGATGACTTGCCGGGGTCCTTATGTAGAAATAAAAAACAAATATCACCGCAAGGGAAGATATAAACAGAAAAAGGATTTTACGCAACATCGGACTCTGATTGGCAAAAAAGCCGAATGCGCCGCCCGGATTGTGAATGTGGGTAATATCAAAAAAACCGGGTATCACTGTAATGGAATCATGGAGGGGCAGGCTTTGCAAAATCACAGCTTTTGTGAGCTGATCCAGCAAAACGATAAGACCGCCAATCAAAGCCAATTTCATAAGTTTTTTCTTTTTGCTGAAATTCTGATCCACTGAAGATTGTTTCCCTCCGTCTCCGATGCCGCCTAAAGCTGAAAACAGTTTGTTTTTAAAAAAAGGTATCATCAATACAATTCTGCTTCTTTTCATCCGAGCCGGACGCGCCTGCACGGAAATGTCAATTTTGTAATTTATAACGCTTATGAAATTTTTCGATTGAAGCAACTGAAATTTCTATCTGAAAAATCTTTATTTTGCGAATCTGCAACACTTATCGGAAAAATCTCTTAAAATTTTTGCAAAACTGATAAAAATAACAAAAAATTCAAGCCGTCCCATAAACATACCGATAGTCTCAGTCCATAAGACGCCACCCGGAGCGTTGGCATTTGTGATGCCGATGGAGATTCCCACTGTACCGAGAGACGAGGCAAACTCAAACAGAGATTCCTTTAATCCGTATCCGTATCCTGTCAAAATTCCGACTCCTAATGCAAAAACAGAAAGATAAAAAAAGAGAAAAACCGCCACCTGCTGTATTCTTTCACTGTCAATGTATTCTTTCCGTTCTCCTATCCAAACAGTATGGCTGATAACTGCTGTTCTTGGCAATAATGCTTTTTCAATTTCCCATATTACGGATTTGAAAAGCAGATAAACTCTGTACTGCTTGATTGCCCCTGCGGTGGAACAGGTGCCTCCGCCGATAAGCATCAATGTTATCATAATGTGCAAGCCCATGGCGTTCCATTCTGAATAACCTACCGTGGAAAAGCCGGTGGTTGTCAATGCTGTAATTACTTCAAAAAGAGCAACACGGATCGCTTTATCCGGTATAACATATTGATCTTTACATACAAAGAAATATAACAATACAACAGAGACTGTTGCCGACACCGCAAAAAGCCGGATTTCGCAATTTCGGAATACTGATCTGAATTTGCCGGTAAATAACAGATACGCTGTCATAAAATTCAGATTTCCCAATATCATGAGGCAAATAGAAACAGCTTCAATAGCGGGCGAATCCCAATATCCGATATTTTCAACTCTGGTGGAAAATCCTCCTGTGGAAATGGCTGCAAAAGCGTGATTAATCGCATCAAACAGATTCATTCCGACCAGAACATAAGCAATTGTGCCGGTTACTGCATATCCTGTGTAAATCAGAAGAACCAGTTTTGCAGATTTTCTCACATGAGGCACAAGCTGATCGCTCCTCCCTTCCGCGCTGGATATGCCTGTACCCGAAGGTCCTGCAATCGCGGCAAGCATAATAATTGCAAGACCTGCTCCGCCTGCCAGTTGAATAATGCTCCGCCACAGCAGAATAATCTTCGGCGCGGCTGTAACATCAACAACAGACAGCCCTGTTGTGGTCAGTCCGCTGACAGATTCAAAAACAGCCTGTGTAAAGTTTAATTTCAGAATATTCATAAAAGGATATGCTGAAACTGTACAGGCAATTATCCAGCTTGACACCACAATAATTCCCCCTTCACGAAAATTCAGCGCAGGGTATATATCGGGTCTGAAGCCTTTCCAAAAGCATATTCCTGTTATCATTAACACTGCTGACGGAAGAATAAATCCCTGACTGTAAATTATTTCATGCGGATAGACGCACAGTGCCAGAATCGGCGTCAGCATAAGAAGACCCGGAATAAAAAGAATAAATCCTGTATATGAGAATATTGCTTTATACTGTTTGCTTATCATATCTGTTTATGATTCTCCTGTCAGCCGCCGGATTGCCTCTCCGTAACTTTGCGGAAGCGTCATCACAACAAGATGATCCTGCTCAAGAAGAACAGTCTCTCCTCTTGGGATAATTGCTTTACGGTTTCTGAGAATGCACGTAACAAGGATATCGCCGGGCAAATCCGTATCTTTCAGCCTTTTACCGATAACCGGAGAATCTGCCTTCAGTATAATTTCAGTAAGATTTACTTCTCCTTCGCCGATAGGAATCAAATTTATCACATCTTCGGATTCAACACGCCGTTCAATCAGACCGGAAAGAACTGTTGTCAAAGAAAATGCTCTTTTGACGCCGAGCTGACGGAATACTTTCTCCTGTTCAGGATCATTTACCAGCGTTATGGTACGGGACACGCCGAAAAGATGTTCAGCCGCCTGACAGATGGTAAGATTATCCTCATCATTTGGGGTAAGTGCAAGAACAGCATCCATCTTTTTCACTTCAGCCTCTTCCAGAATACGCGGGTCGCTGCCGTCTCCGTTGACGATAACAGCTTTGAGACGTTTTGACAGCCACTGGCACTCTGCGTTATCCTTGCTGATGATTGTAACCCGGTATCCTTTGGAAATAAATGTTTTTGCCAAAAAATAGATAAATTTTCCCGCGCCGATAATCATAATTTGCATAGAATATTTGTCTCCTTTTAAAAGAAACTAAGTTTTTAAAAGAAACTTAGTTTCTTCAGTTTCTTTCCAGAGAATCCGACAAAAAATTGAGAAAAATATCGCCCACAACTGATGACGGACACACTGTTTCAATCCCTCTGTTTTTACAGAGCATTTCCCGCTTTATCTCATAAATCCTTGCAATAACTTTTCTTATATTGAAAAACTGTTTTGCAATCTGCGCCACCATCAGATTGACATTATCATTGTCTGTCGAGGCAATCAGAATATCTGCTTTTTCTGCTTTGGCTTCTCTGAGAACGCCAAGCTCTGTGGCGTCCCCTTCTATCTGAAATCCGCTGAATTCAGGAGAAAGCGCATCAAACGCCGATTTTTTCGCATCAATTACCACAACGCTATGTCCGTCTCTTGAAAGGATGCCGGCAATATATGATCCTAATCTGCCGCATCCCACAATTACAATGAACTGACTTTTTACTGATGACATCTGAAAATCTCCTTATTTTTCTTTGGGATTTTTCCCCAAATCAATGCCAAAAGCAAACCCGTGAATATCTGTTATCCGTTCAAGATTTTTTTTGGAAGGGGCATAAGTCGGATCGATCCAGTATGCTGTCCGATAATTTTTAACAGCATCTTCTTTATTTCCGGCAATCTCATACAAGACACCAAGAAGATTAAAAATTTCAGGACGACCGGGTTCCAGAGCCGCTGCTTTGTGTGCAAATTCCTTTGCCGCATCAAATTTCCGGTTTCCGATCTGCTGTTTGGCGAGTTCAATCAGGGTATCATATTCATTTACACGTTCTGTATCAAGGGTTTCCCTGTTAAACACGCGGGTAATCACATCACGAATCTCTGAAGGAGTGAAAGGTTTTTGCAGAAAATCTGCGGCTCCGAGCTTCATGGCTTCAACTGCCGAATCAACAGTTCCGTGGGCAGTAATCATGATTACCCGAATATCCGGGCGAGATTCTGATATTTTTTTAAGCACTTGCATTCCGTCCATACCGGGCATCTTAATATCAAGCAGCATAATACAGAAGTTTTTTTCTTCAATTTTTTTAAGAGCCTCTTCACCGTTCACTGCTGTATCCGGTTCAAATCCCATCTCCTCTATTGCCATGGAAAGCGTCAGCCGGATGTTTTTTTCATCATCTGCTATCAGTATATTTTTATTGGTCATTGCTTATTTTTCCTTTTTAAGGGTATTAGGTTTTAGATGTTTGCTCTCTAATTTTTAAAACTTAACACTTAACTGCGTCTTTGCGTGATAAATTTCTGACAGGCGCAGTAAATGTAAATGTGCTTCCTTTGCCGGGAACAGAATCTGCCCAGATTGTTCCGCCGTGCGCCCGGACAATCTCTTTGGATATTGCCAATCCGAGTCCGCTGCCTCCTGAATTTTTTTCCGATTTTACCTGAACAAATTTGTCAAATATCTTGGACTGATATTCATAAGGAATACCCTCTCCGTCATCAGAGACGGAAATATGAATATGATCCCCGGACTGTCTTGCGCTCACCTGAATATGTCCTTTCTGATTTGTAAAACGGAGCGCGTTTCCAATCAGATTCACCAGCACCCATGTGATTTTATTCGGATCGACCTTTACATCCGGAAGATTATCCTGAATATCGGAAAAAAGTTCAATCTTTTTCTGATCTGCCTGAAACTTCATTGCAGAGACTGCTTTCTCACAGATCAGATTTACCGGCACATCCTCAAAAGCCAATTCAATCCGCCCTGCCTCAATTTTTGAAAGATCAAGAAGATCATTGACCAATGCTTTAAGCCGCTGCACATCTTCATGAGCTGCCTGAAGCAGTCTGCGATCTTTATCGTTCAGTTGCTCGGAAACCCTTTCCATGAGCATCTCCACACTCATGCCGATACTTGTCAGGGGCGTTCTGAGTTCATGGGATGCAGTCATGACAAATTCGCTTTTAAGCCTGTCCAACTCACGAAGCCGGGTAATATCCCGTAAAAGAACCACCACACCGAGCATAAAACCTGATTTGATATTTATCGGAAAAATTGAATACTTATAATATGAATTATCTTCTCCTCTTTTCACAGACAAAATATTTTTTTCGTTTTCAAATGATAAAGGCTGACCCGATTCAAGGACTGTTTTTACAAATATAATCAGTTGTTCGTCTTTTATAATTTCAAGAAAATGATGTCCAAGAGACAAGCTGATCTCAACGCCGAATATTTTTGCTGACATGGGATTCATATCCGTGATTTTCAGTTCAGGATTCACCACAATAATTCCGTCATCAGCACTTTGAAGAACCGCTTCAATTTTACGCTTTTCCGTAAGAATCTTTTCAATATTCAATTCATTGTATTCTTTTAATTTTTTTGCCATGTTATTGAACTGTTCAGCCAGAAGACCGAGTTCATCAGTCCTGTCAACCGGAACCTGAATTTCATAGTTTCCTTCAGCAATCCGGGCAGCGGCTTCTCTCATCTGTCCGACAGGACTGGCAAGCATGTTTGATAAAAAAAGACTGAATCCGAGCCCGAAACCTACAGCTATTATCCCAAGTCCCACCATATTCCAGACAGCGCTGACCGCCAGATTTTGAGCCTGACTGCTTGCCGTAAACATTGCCCGCTGGTTGATTTCCCGCAGTCGGATACAACTGTTACGGACAGACTGAAACAACGGATAAACTTCTTTATGATAAAAAGTTTTTTTGATGCTAATATCTTTATCCCGAAATATTTCTGACAGTTTCATCAGATAGGCAGTGTAAGAAGTTTCAATGGAATCAAGAATTTTTCCTTCACCATCCACGGTGATATTATCTTTTGCTCTGCCCAGCCATTGCAGAAAGATATTTTCATTGCTCAGTAACTCCTGACGCCATTCATTTTCAGCCTCCAGCAGGAGTAAAAGCACCGCGCTGTCCTGCCGTTCCACCGCGATAATCATATTCTCCGCAGCCAGGATACTTTTATAATTTTCCCTGAGGATAGCGTCAGAGGCTTTTCCCAGTTTCAGCAAACTGAGAATTGACCATGCAAAAACCAGCACAACAACTGCCAATGCCCCGCCGTACCCTATCAGTATTTTTGTCTGAAATGTTCGGAACATAATAGTTGCCGAGTCCCGGTTCATGAAAAGGATTCCGGAGTGCTGAAATGCCAATTTTATAAAATGGGTTTAGCAGAGTAAAACGGGTTTAAAACCCGTTCTACTGAATATACTTTATATCCGATAAATAAATTTTACAAGCTTCTTTTTTATCAGTCTGAAACTGCAATCTCTGAAAAAAGTCTTGCCAATTCGGCCTAAGTTTTGTAAACAGCACTTATGATGTTACGAATCGCTCTCTCAGGAATGATGATCTTGTGTTTGGCAACTGCCGCGCGGGCGGAAGGTCCCCTGCATGTCAGAAATCAGTTTCCGCCCCATCTCATGTTTTTAAAGCCCGTGCCGGATACGCCGAGTCTGCTTCCCCGCAAGGGTCTGAAAATTTCCGTGTCCTCAGATTACGCTGCTGTTTTCATAAATGAAACTTCGGAAAACTGGGCGGCGCTCATAGACATGGAAATGACCGTGCTGAATTTCTCGCTTGAATACGGCATCACAGAATATCTCACGCTTTCGGCGGATGCGCCGCTGGTCAGCATGAACCGCGGATTTACAGACGGATTTCTGGAGGACTACCACAGCACTTTCGGCTTTCCCAACTACGGGAGAGAAACACGTCCCAAAAACGAGTTTGCCTATTCCCTGAAGAAAAACGGCGCGGAACTCTTTCAAGCAAAATCCGGGGGCTTGCATCTCACGGACATGAGGCTTTCGGCAAAAGTTTCTTTACCGAATGCGGGGCAGATAAAATCCGCTTTGTCTTATACGCTGAAAGTGCCGACCGGCGATTATGAGCAGGGATTCGGCAGCAACGGCTTTGATCACGGTTTTTCGCTGCTTTCCGAATTTCAGATTTCGCCGTTTACATTTCGGCTGAATCCCTCGGTCATATTTCTCTCTGAACCGGAAACAGCAGTAGCCGATGTATCCGTCAATCATAGCATGTTGGGGCTTTTTGCGGGCAGCGAATATGCTTTCAGCAAATCTCTAAATCTGCTTGCCCAACTGAATTACTACACCGCTCCTTTTGAGGA